>JAVEEC010000052.1 GCA_030840645.1 Frankiaceae bacterium | reverse complement strand
TCCAGGGCGGTGCATCGCAAGGCGGAGGAGGGGTCGAGAGCAGCGCTCTCGGCGCCGACGACAACGCCGCGAGGCGCCGTGCTGGGCGTCGCGCAGCAGATCAGCGGATTGGGAGACACGCCCTAGGAGTCGCGGCGCTCGATGGTGACGGACTCGATCACGACGTCCTTGCTCGGCTTGTCCTGCGCGCCCGTCTCGACGCCGGCGATCGTGTCGACGACGTCGGTGCCCTTGGTCACCTCGCCGAAGATCGTGTGCTTGCCGGTGAGCCAGGCGGTCGGCGCGACGGTGATGAAGAACTGCGAGCCGTTGGTGCCGGGCCCGGAGTTCGCCATCGCGAGCAGGTACGGCTTGGTGAACGACAGCTCCGGGTGGAACTCGTCACCGAACTGGTAGCCGGGCCCGCCGGTGCCGCGACCGAGCGGGTCGCCGCCCTGGACCATGAAGCCGCTGATGACCCGGTGGAAGATCGTGCCGTCGTAGAGCTTCTTCGCGGCGCTCTCCCCGGTGCGCGGGTCCTTCCACTCCTTCGTCCCCTCGGCCAGC
Organism: Frankiaceae bacterium; assembly: GCA_030840645.1. Taxonomy (GTDB): domain Bacteria; phylum Actinomycetota; class Actinomycetes; order BP-191; family BP-191; genus BP-191. The sequence goes on along the minus strand of JAVEEC010000052.1, from coordinate 16,262 downwards.
TCGACGAAGTTGCGCACGGTCTTGGGGGCGTGGTCGGGGAACAGCTTCACCTCGATGGTCCCCATGTTGGTGTTCAGCAGGGCGAAGGTCTCCTCGGCCACGGTCTGCTCCTCTGCGTCGTCTCGGCTACGTCCGGCATCCTCGCACGCGCGCCGCGGGCCGCGCGCGGCGCGGTTTCCCCGGCCCCGGCGAGGGCATGCCCTTTGCGAACGCACCGCAGTCCCGAGTCCTGGAGCCGCGCCATGCCCACCCTCAGCAGAACCGCCGCCCGCGAGGCCGCCACCGCCCGCGACCAGGTCGCGCCCGCGCTGCAGAAGGCCCAGGAGACGTTGACGGACACGGTCCTGCCCGCTGTCCGCGACGCGCTCGCGATCGCGCGGGAGAAGAGCGGCGAGCTGCTCGACAGCGACGCCGCGCTGGAGGCGAAGCGGCGCGGCCGCGCCGTCGTCAAGGCCGCCATGGGCGACACCGCCGTCGTACCGAAGGCCCGGCGCTGGAGGTTCGCGCTCGGCATGATCGCGATCGGCAGCGGCATCGGGTACGGCTTCGCCTGGCTGGGCCGCCGGGCGGCCGGGCAGGCCGGGACGGACGAGGCGTTGCCGTCGTTCGAGACCACCGGCACGGAGGCGGCGTCGTCCTCGACCGCCGGGTCGAACGGCAGCGCCCCCGCGGGCGGCGCCGACGAGGAGATCGACCTCAGCGCGGGGTCGCCGTCCAAGACCTGACGGCCGGGTGGAGACGACGCGACTTGAACGCGCAACCCCCGCCTTGCAAAGGCGGTGCTCTGCCAGTTGAGCTACGTCCCCTGGCGCCCGCCCCGACTCGTTCTGTGAAGATCACCACGCTCGCGAGGGGCGCGTGGGCTGCACAGAACGCGACGGAGGCTCGCGGAACCTTCTAGCGCAGGTCGGGCGTCGCCGTCGCCTCGGTCCAGAGGTCCTGCTCGTCCTTCTTCGCCTTGACCTTCTTCGCCGCGAACACGCCGCCGAGAGCGGCCGCGAGCAACAGCAGCTTCTTCTTCTTCGCCATGGGGGTACGCCTCCCGTGCACTGAACGCCGAGCCCCGACCGTACAGCAGGCTATACCCCCTCGGGGTATGATGACCCGGTGACGAAGGAGACCGCGGTACGCGGGTACACCGCTGGCAAGGACGACCTGCTCAAGCGGCTGCGCCGCGTCGAGGGTCAGGTGCGCGGGCTGCAGCGAATGGTCGAGGAGGAGACGTACTGCATCGACGTCCTCACCCAGATCTCGGCCGCGACCAAGGCACTGGAGGCCGTCGCGCTCGGGCTGCTGGAGGACCACCTGCACCACTGCGTCGCGGCGGCCGTGGCCGCCGGCGGGCCCGAGGGCGACGAGAAGATCACCGAGGCGGCGGCCGCCGTACGACGGCTGGTGCGGTCGTGACCGACGTCTCGTTCGCCGTCGGCGGCATGACCTGCGCGTCCTGCGCCGCACGCGTCGAGAAGTCGCTGAACGCCGTCGACGGCGTCGCCGCGACCGTCAACTACGCGACAGGAATGGCGACCGTCGCGTACGACCCCCGCCGCGTCACGCCCGATGACCTGGTCGCCACGGTCGAGGCCACCGGCTACACCGCGGCGCTGGCGTCCGGCGACCCACAACCCGAGGAGAGCGTCGCGCCGCGGCTGGTCGTCTCGGCCGCGTTGAGCGTGCTGGTCATGGCGGGGTCGATGGCGATGCCGTTCGGCGGCTGGGAGTGGGCCGCGCTGCTGCTCGCGACGCCGGTGGTGACGTGGGGCGCGTGGCCGTTCCACCGGGCGGCGTGGCGCAACGCGCGGCACCGCGCGGCGACGATGGACACCCTCGTCTCGCTCGGCGTCGCGGCCGCGTACGGGTGGTCGGTGTTCGCCGTGGTGTTCGGCGGCCACGTCTACCTCGAGGTCGCCGCGGGCGTGACGACGTTGATCCTGCTCGGGCGGTGGCTCGAAGCCCGCGCGAGGCGGCGGTCCGGCGCGGCGCTGCGGGCGCTGCTCGAGCTCGGCGCGAAGGACGTCGCGGTCCTGCGGTCCGGCGTCGAGACCCGCGAGCCGATCGCGGCGCTCGCCGTCGGCGACGAGTTCGTCGTCCGGCCCGGCGAGAAGGTCGCGACTGACGGCGTCGTCGTCTCCGGCACGTCCGCCGTCGACGCGAGCCTGCTCACCGGCGAGTCGGTGCCCGTCGAGGTCAGGCCAGGATCGCCCGTGACCGGCGCCACCGTGAACGCGGGCGGCCGCCTGGTCGTCCGGACCACCCGCGTCGGCAACGACACCGCCCTCGCCCAGATCGCCCGCCTCGTCACCGCCGCGCAGTCGGGGAAGGCGCCTGTGCAGCGCCTCGCCGACCGGGTCGCGGCGGTGTTCGTGCCGGTCGTTCTCCTGCTGGCGTTGGGCACGCTCGTGTCCTGGCTCGCCGTGGGCGGCCCCGTCGAGAAGGCGTTCGAGGCGGCGGTGTCGGTCCTGATCATCGCCTGCCCCTGCGCGCTCGGGCTCGCGACGCCGACCGCGCTGCTCGTCGGGACGGGACGCGGCGCGCAGCTCGGCATCCTGATCAAGGGGCCCGAGGTCCTGGAGTCGACGCGGCGCGTCGACACCGTCCTCCTCGACAAGACCGGGACCGTGACGACCGGCCGGATGGCGCTCGTCTCCGTCGACGTGCTGCCGGGTACGTCGCGCGCCGAGGTGCTGCGGCTGGTCGGCGCGGTGGAGCACGCGTCCGAGCACCCGATCGGTCGCGCGGTCGCGTCGGCCGCTCTCGCGGAGGTCGGTCCGCTGCCGGACGTGACGTCGTTCGCGAGCACGCCGGGCTTCGGGGTGCTCGGCGTCGTGGAGGGGCACGAGGTCTTCGCCACGCGGTCGGGCTCCACGCCCGGCGCGCTGGACGCGGGGTGGGACGGCGCCGTCCGCGCGGTGCTGGTCGTCGCCGACACGCCGAAGGAGACGAGCGCCGCGGCGGTGGCGGCGTTGCGCGGCCTCGGTCTGACGCCGGTCCTCGTGACGGGCGACGCCGAACGCACCGCCCGCGCGGTCGCCGCCCGGGTCGGCATCGACGAGGTCGTGGCCGAGGTGCTGCCCGCGGCGAAGGTCGACGTGGTCCGGCGCTACCAGGCGGCGGGGCGCGTCGTCGCGATGGTCGGCGACGGGGTGAACGACGCCGCCGCGCTCGCCCAGGCCGACCTCGGCATGGCGATGGGGACCGGTACCGACGCCGCGATCGAGGCGAGCGACATCACGCTGGTGACCGGCGACCTGCGCGCGGTGGCGACGGCCATCCGGCTGTCGCGGCGGACGCTGGCGACGATCAAGGGGAACCTGTTCTGGGCGTTCGCCTACAACGTCGCCGCGATCCCGCTGGCGGCCGCCGGCCTGCTGAGTCCGTTGGTGGCGGGCGGCGCGATGGCGTTCTCGTCGGTGTTCGTCGTGACGAACTCGCTGCGCCTGCGCCGCTTCACGCCCTGACGCCGCCCGGGCCGCGCGCGTGCGCGGCGGCCCGGGCGGTGGACGTCAGTGCGCGGTGCCGCCGCCGCCGCTCAGGCCGACGGCGTCGCAGATGCCGTACGCCGTGAGCGACGAGATCCCGATGTTGTCGATCGTGGCGGTCAGCTCGCCGACGCACACCGCGACGCTCGCGAGCGGGTCGCCGAACGCCGGGACGTCCGGCTGCTCGGTCCGGTCGACCAGGGTCGACAGGCGCGACACGAACTCGCCACCCGCCGCGAGGCAGGGGTTGCCCGTCGTGGCGTTCGCCGCAAGGACGACGCACGGCACGTTCACCGTGCCCGCGTTGGAGACCCGGAACCGGTAGAGGTCCTGGTACCCCACGACGTGCACCGTGGGGCCGGGCACGGTGGTGACCTGCCGCACCTCGGCGGAGGCGAAGACCGGGCCGGGCTCGAAGCCGGCGCAGACGGAGCGGCCACTCAGCGGCGCGCACCGCACGCCCTCGCTGGCGTCGCCCGGGCCGCTGCACCCCGGGTCGTTCGGGAAGTCGATCCGGCCATCGCCGTCGTTGTCGACGCCGTCGTTGCACTCCGTCGTGCCCACCGAGAGCCCGTAGCCGGCGACGCCGCCGGAGCCCGAGTAGTACAGGACGCCGACCTGGTAGGTCCCCGGGGCGACGTCGCACGTCTCGACCCCGCCCGCGAACGGGTAGCAGACGACCCCGACGCACCCTTCGTCCATGATCTTGAGATCGGGGTCGCCGCTCGTCGGCACCATCGTGACGGTGGTGGCGTCGGCGGTGGTCAGCGACCACCAGTCGGGGTCGCCGCTGCGGACCGCACCGGTCGCGGAGGCGCCGAGCGGGGTCTGGCTGGGACAGTCGCCGGCGTGGGCCGGGGCGCCCATCGGGACGACGGCGGTGGCCATGGCCGTCGCGATCGTGGCGAGGCCGCGGACGAGGATTCCTGCTCTCATGAAGGGGTCTCCCGTTGCACGCCGCGGCGCCGGGACGGCGCACTGGGACGGCATGCCTGCCCTCCACACGTTCGAGCGGCGCTGTCCTTACCGCCTACTGGACGATCAGCACGCCGGTCATCGAGTCGTGGACCGAGCAGACGAACGGGTACGCGCTCGGCAGCAGCGACTCGACGCCGACGACCCGCGCCTGGCCGCCCGCGCCGACGATGGCGCTGCGGAACACCGGCTGCCCGTCGGCGCCCAGGTCGTGCGCGACGACGTCGTGCGAGGTGGGGTCCAGGTTGACCAGATCGAGGGTCTCGCCCTGGTCGATCGTCACCTGGACCGGCAGGTACCGGATCGCGACCGCCGCGACGACGTTCTGCGGGACCTCGGCCTGCGCCGGCAGGGCGGGCGACAGCGCAAGCAGCAGCGCGACCGGTAGCGCGGACGGCACAACGCGGCGGCGCATCACGCGGCCCCGAAGAGGCCGGCCAGCGGCGTGACGCCCTTGGCGGTGTAGTACGGGTCGGCCGGGCTGCTCAGCCAGTCGTTGAGCATCGACTGGTACACCTTGCGGACGTCGGTGGTCATGGTCAGGTACGACGACGGCGTCGCCACCGAGCCCATGTTCGGGTGGTCGCCGTGCAGGCCAGGCACCAGGCGGGTCGCGCCCGAGCCGGCCGCGGGCTGCGGCGGGCCGACGACGAACATCGGGCCGGCGATGCCGTGGTCGGTGCCGGCGCCGTTGTCGCCGTGGGTACGGCCGAACTCGCTGAAGACCATGACCGTCGTGCGGCTCGCCAGGTCGGCGCTGATCGGGCCGTTCCCCGTCGGGACGCCGCCGCGGGTGCCGTTGAAGAACGCCTCGATGCCCTGGTCCAGCTCGGTCATCAGGCCGGGGTGGGTGGCGTTCTGGTTGGTGTGGGTGTCGAAGCCGCCGTAGTGCTGGAGGAAGACGGTCTCGACGCCGAAGCCCGAGTCGAGCAGCGAGCGGGCCGTGAGCAGCTGGTTGGCGAGGTAGCTCGCCGTGCCGGCCGGCGCCGGGACGGTCGCCATCTGGGTGACCAGCGTGCGGGCCTCCGAGCAGCGGACACCGTAGTAGTGGCCGAGCTCTTCGAGGGTGGGGTAGCCCTTGTACGTCGCGTACTTGTCGTGGCGGGTGCGGAACTCCACGTTGGCGTCGACGCCGTCCCCGAACCTCACGCCGGGGATGCTCTCGATCGCGACGGCGGAGTTGATCCGGCCCGCGGACTCCTTGCCCTGCAGCAGCAACGGCAGGTCGCGGCCGATGGAGACGCCGCGCAGCTCGCCGTCGGCGATGCCGACCCGGTCGAGGTGCCGGCCGAGCCAGCCGGAGTCCGGCGAGTCGCCGGGCGTGCCGGACTGGTACCAGTCGCCGGAGGTGAAGTGGGAGAACGAGTTGCCCGGGTAGCTCACGCCCTGGACGACCGCCAGCCGGTCCGCCTGGTAGAGCGAGTACAGGTACGACAGCCGGTTGTTCAGGCCGACCTGCTGCGCGTCGTCGGCCGGGGTCCGGTCGAGGGGCAGCACGTCGGTCAGCGGGATGTTCACGAACGGGCGGATCGAGTCGTAGACGTCGCGCCGCGCGCCGCCGGCGACGTTGCCCCTGGGCACGACGGTGTTGAGGCCGTCGTTGCCGCCGCCGAGGAAGATCACGACCAGCCGGTTGCGCAGCGCCGCGGCCGGGTCCACGTCCGCGAACGCCGCGCTGCCGCGGAACACGATGGGCATCGCGGACGCGCCGGCGATGACACCGGCGCTGCGCAACAGCTGCCTGCGGGTGAGCTCCATCTCACATCACCTGCCAGTCGGGGCTCGTCGCGATGAGGATGAAGACAGCGGCCTGCTTCACTGCCTCGGTGGCCGCCGCGCGGGCGGTCAGGTAGCCGTTGACCGCGGTGGTCGTGGTCTGTGACAAGCCAGCGAGACCGAGCAGCCGGGCCCAGCCGGCCAGGTCGGTCGACGCCGGGGCGGTGGCCTTCAGGCTCCACTTCTGGAACAGCTGCACCGCGATGTCGTAGCGCGCGAGCGTCTTCGTCTGCGACAGCCAGGCCTTGTCGTACGGCCAGCCGCTGACGTTCGGCGGGCGGAACACCTCCTGCCCTGCGCGCTGCGCGAGCAGCCAGAACTGCGGGAACACGTTCTCGTCGGCGTTGATGTTCAGCGCCTTGCAGCCGTGGGCGATCAGCTCGACCGGCATCCGCACCCGTGGTGTCGAGTACCGGAACTCGTCGGCGAGCAGCATCGTGCGGACGGCCTCCTTGATGTTCCAGTCGGTGGCCCGCAGGCTCGCCGCGACCTTCGTGATGAGCGGGTCGGTGTCGTCGAGCAGGTTCGTCACCGCCGGGACGTAGCCGAAGTGCGCCACGAGCTTCCACGCCAGGTGGCGCGACGCCACCGGCTGCGCGAGCGCGACGTCGGTGATCCTCTTGTACTCGTTCGGCTCGTCGGTGGCCGGTCCGCCGATCGCGGTGCCGAGGACGTTCTTGACGCCCCTGTCGTGCCTGTTGAGGTTGAACTGCACGGCGTTGGCGCCCTGCACGCTGTCCGATGAGTACGCGATCCAGCCGGTGAGCGCCCGGGCCGACTCCTTCATGTCGGCCTCGGTGTAGACCTGCGGGTTGACCCCGAGCGTGAACAGCTCGAAGAACTCGCGGCCGTAGTTCTCGTTGACGTGCCGGTTCCAGGTCCCGCCCGGTCCTGGCGAGACGTAGCTCTCGGTGCCGCTGAGGTACTGGAGCATCGCCGGGTCCAGCGTCACGGCGTTGCAGAGCGGGCGGTAGTTGCCGAGGGCGTTCACCCGCAGGGTCTGGTTCTGCCTGATCATCGACCGGGCGAACGGGTCGGGGCCGTACCCTGTCGCGAAGTGGTCGTGCCAGAACAGCGTCATCCGTTCCTCGAGCGGGAACAGCCCCGAGCGCATGCGTTCGAGCCACCAGCGCTCGCACTCGTCGATGTTGAACTCGGCGTTCGTCTCCAGCTGGGTCCGCTTCACCTCGTCCAGGTACACGCGGACCGGCCGGTCGGGCAGGTCCACCAGCCTGCTGACGACGTCCGCGTACGGCTGTCCGGTGAGCTCGTCGAGCTCCGGGCCGGTGGCTCCGAACGCGGCGCGCCCGTAGAGACGCGCGACATCGGCGCGCGTTGCGGTAGGACTGCCCACGACCACCCCCAGGCGATAACGACCGGACCGTTCGCGGAGGGTAACGGCCGACCGCGCGAAATGTCCCACCGGCTAGCGGCGGCGCTCCGCGGCCGCGACGAACGCGGCGAGCGTCGCCGCCCGGCTCATGGCTGGACGGTCATCGCGACCTTGTAGCCGTAGTGCGTCGTGCCGCGGTGGCGGCCTGCCGTCCAGTCCACGTCGATCCCGGTCGTGTGCCAGTCGCCGGGCTCGGTGGCTTCGACGATCACGAGCAGCGACCATTCCTCCGGCTGGCCCGCCCGGAAGACCATCTCCGTCACCGGCCGGTACTCGAACACGCCGGGATACTTCTTCTGCAGGTCGCCGGTCTCAGCCCCAATCGACGCTGGCCCCTCGAACGCATGCAGCCCGACGACCCGCAGGCCGCGCGGCAAGCCGGTTACGCGCACGCCCCGGACATGCACCGGATCGGATCCGTGCGGCTCGAAGCCATGGAACGAAACGTTGAGCCAGTCGCCGACTCTCGACTTGCTGAGACCAGACTCCGTCTCGCTCCGACCAGGACCGAGCAGCCGGGGCGTATGCAGGAAGAACCACGCTCCCGCCAGCGCCGCCACGAGCGCGGCGGCACCGGCGAGGACGCGAAGCCTTCGTCTACCAGGCATACACGGTCGATGCCTTGGCAATCGGACCATCCGAACCGTACAGCCAGTGATCATTGATCTGTGGCCCGAAGGTGTAATGGATGTCCACCTGATTCGACCAGGTGCTTTGCGCGTACAGACCCACTCCGAATGCATCCACGCCGGTGTGGTACTTGTAGCCGCGTGACGTGCTCTTCGTCCAGTAACTATTCTTGGCGAACACTGCGGCCCACTTCTTGCTGCGCGCGGCATCCATCTGGCCTCCGCTGTCCTTGCTGCGCACGTTGGCACCGTTCTGCCAACTGGCGCCGGACCACCCCTCCGGGACGATGCGGTAGTCCGTGCGGCACACGTGACCGTCGCCATCGTCGTCGGTGAACTCCAGCTTCTCCTTACGGTACCGGAAAACCGTCTGCACCACGTACGCCTCGAAGGGGCCGTACGTGGCGCCCGTCATCGTCAACTTGTTCCCCATGTGATTTGCACTCGACGTTACCTTCCACGGCCCCCCGCCGAAGGACATAGCACCGTTCAGGTCGGTGTTGGCGTGGACGCCGTAGTCGAACTTGGCGGTCATGTCGTAGTTCGCGTGCGCCTCACCGACCGGGTCCATGTTGTTCTCGCGAGCGATGACGGAGACGTACGGCGCGTACCGGGAACGGCACGAACCGCTCGTACCGGTCGACGCGTCGGCCACGTCCGTGCCGATGCCGTCCACCGCGCTCACGGCCGTCAGTTCGAGGGTCACGGCGTCCGGCGTCGACAGCGCATCGGCGGCGAGATCATCCGCGGGCGAGGTCAGCGTCGTCTGGGCCATGTGGGAGTAGAGGAAGTCGGCGGCACTGTACGCCTGTCCCATCTGCTCCGCCCCGTCCCGCTGGGTGTAGAAGGCCTGGACGACGAAGTTCGCGTAGTAGCCGTTCGCGGTCGCTTGGTCGGCGATCGCCTGCGTGACCGCCAGTGGAATGGCGAAGTGGCCGCTCGGATCGGTGCTGACGACCGCCAGTGGCGACGTCCGGTACGGACCCGTTGGCGCGTCAAGGCCCGGCACGACGGTGAGGGTCACATCGGCGCCCCCGACGGGCACGCCTGCCAGGGTGACGACTCCCCTGACGGCAGGCGTGGATGGACCGGCCTGAGCCGGACCAGTGATCACCGTGCCACCAACCGCCAGAGCGACGATGACCGCGGCACGGCGGCGCCACCTCTGTCCACGGACACGTTGTCCGACCATTGGCCTCTCCTTGTTCGTAGCTGGGCGGGCGGCCTCCAGGGGCCGTGGCTACTACTACGTTCGAGACGCCCCAGCGTTACGGAGCCATATGCGGCGAGAGCCCTCCGACGTCTCGCCCTGTTCTACGTCCGGCATTTTCACGCCATAGACGTCCCGAACCGAACCGTTCGTCCGTACTACTAGCCCGAGGGCCGCCGGGTGGCCGGCCAGACGACGTAGGGGTTCGGGGGACGCCGAGTGTCAGCACGGGGGAGAGGCTCACGCGACGCACACGAGCGCGCCAATTTCACTGCCTTCTTTTCGGCCTACCACCCCGCTGTCTACGCGTGGCTGCTGCGCAAGGGCGCGTCTCACGCGGACGCCGAGGACCTCGCGCAGGAGACGATGTTGCGGACGTGGCGCGAGCGGCACAACCACGAGACCCCGGAGCACGCCCGGCGATTCGTGTACACCGTGGCGTCGACGGCGCTGATCGACCTATGCCGGCGAGCCGACAGGCAGGTGGCAGCCAGACCTGATTTCGATGACGTGGTGCTCGGCTCGGCCGCATGTCCGTCCGACGAAGCCGTCCGGTCCGAGCAGCGCCGAGCGCTGGGCGCGGCGCTTGGCGCACTCCCCGCAGCCGACCGAGCCTTGCTGATAGACAGCGAGGTACATGGCATGACCACCGAAGAGTTGGCCGAGCGCTACCAAGGCTCGCTCGGCGCGCTCCGCATCCGGTGGTGGCGGTCACGCCAAGTCTTACGGGGTCTCCTCGACTCCTAGGTCCGCACTACGACGCACGCAGTCGACACCCCATGTCTCTCAGCCTGAGAGGACCCGAGGACCCATCGTGGACGCCCCGCTCGCCGGTGTAGCAGGCCTCGTGCCGCTCGACGAGCGGGCCGCCATCGCGGAACTTGCGCGCTACCGCGAACGATGTCTGACCCCGGACAGGACGTCGCTGGTCGTCGGTCACCTCGTTCCGCCGGAGCTACCCGCGCACTGCCGAGTCCTACCGCCCATCCCTGTCCAGGTGGGCGGCCCGACGGGACAGCAGGCTGCCTGGCGCTGGGCGGATGTGCTCGCGGGCGTGTCCGTCCAGCCTGGCGGGCTGGCGCCGGCTCTGAGAGGCGTGGCATCGCTGCTCGCGGCGAAGGGAGTCGAAACGAATCCGCAGATCGGTGCGGTCAGCCCGGACACGATGCGGCTCGTCGTCTCCCACCTCGCGTCGGGAGCAGAAGGCGAGACAGCCTGCTTTTACTCCTTCTGGAGCGGTCGCGCGATTGTCGGCGGAACCAAGGATCGCGTCTACACCGCACCGCTCAGCGCGGCAGCGCGGCTGTACCCGCTCCCTGAGCTCTACGGGCCCGGCAACCGCATCCTTGTCTACGAGTGCCCGACCACGATGTGGGCGACCGACCTGAGCTGGGCGCTCGCGATACATACGGACGCGGTGGCTATGTACATCGGCGGACCGGCCGATCTCATCGACTCGCTCGTAGCCGATCCCGACCTCGAAGCCGACACGACGACGCCGGGGACGCCGGTGGACGACTGGACCACGCCAGGGGATGTGAGCGGGGGCAGCGGTGGGCCGGGGAGGACTTGAACCTCCGGCCCCATCGTTCATATCGGGTAGGCCTGAGGGGACGGTTTGCGAACCTGGCGGTCTGCTAGACCTCGGCTGGCCAATGACGAGGGCGCCCTTGCGAGGGTGCCCTCGTCATTGCCTGCCGCGCGCGCCTAGGGAGCGGTGACGAGGAACGAGAACGCAAAGTTGCCTTCACACACCGCTGCTGCGCAAAGGGAGGCGAAGCCCATCCGGATGTAGTAGCTGTAGCCGGGCTTGACGAACTCGCCCGCCCCCGCGACGAAGTAGTCCGCGTGGACCTCTTCGCCCGTGGACGCGACGTAGCACGGCCAGCTCTCCGCGTTGCTGTAGCTGATCGTGCCGTTCGAGTTGTGCCGGACCAGTTGGTAGAAGTAGTTGCCGTGGTGGGTGTCCGGGTCGTTGCAGACCTTGGACTTCACCGTGATCCCTGTCGCACCGGCCGGAATCGTGAAATCGGGGCTGGAGTACCCCGGGTTGTTGAGATTCCGCACGATCGTCGGTACTCGCAGGAGAACCTTGGGCTTGCCTGTACGTCCGCCGTCCGCGTCGGACAGCGGCGTCCAGACGTCGACGCCCGTCCCGGGAGCGCTGACCGGCGGCGCGATGTCGAACGGGTCGGTCGTCAGGACTTGGTCGGCGCTGGTCGTCGTCGCGTCTTCCACGATTGGAAGGAAGAACTCCTCGACCGCTTCGACGTCGGAGGAGGTCGCCGCGCTCGCGACGCCCACACCCGTCGGAAGGACCAAGCCAGTCACCGCTATGACCACGGCGGCGCGCATCAGTGTTCGCCTCTTCATGGGAGACCTGCCTCTCGTGAGTCCCCCGCTGGGTGGATACGCCCGGAGAGATCCGGTTCGACACCGTACGAGACATTCACCCGGCTGTCGCCCATGGTTTGGCGACGGGCATCGAGCGGGTTCTACCTGACCAAAAGAGTCAAGGAGGCTGGAAGCGAGGGGCACACCATCGACCCATCAGACACCGTCCGAGAAGCCAGGACGACCGACTCCGCCGAACCGGGGACAGGCCAGAACCGTCACTGAACTGGGGCCATGCATGGTGGGCCTGGGAGGACTTGAACCTCCGGCCTCATCCTTATCAGGGATGCGCTCTAACCAACTGAGCTACAGGCCCGGTGCGCGGGACGCCCGGGGAGACTACCCCAGCCGCGCCGCGCGAGACGACTCCGTTGCCGCTACTCCCGCTCGGCCAGGGTGACCTCGATGCCGCCGACGATGTCGGAGCAGAGGTTGTAGAGGAACGCCCCGAGCGTGCTGATCGCGGTGATGATCACGACGTTGATCAGGCCGATGACCGCTGCGCCGCCGATGACCCGCGTCGCGGAGAACGTCACGTCGAAGCCGCCCGTCGCCGTGCCACCCGAGTTCGCCTCGGTCAGGTCGCGGACGAACCGGTTGACCGAGTCGAACACCCCGAGCGCCTGGAGCGCGAAGTACAGCGCCGCCACCGCCACGACGAACACGATCAGCAGGCAGAGCGAGAACAGCAGCGAGAACTTCAGCACCGACCACGGGTCGACCCGGCGTACGACGAGACGAGCGCGGCGGTTCTTCGCCGGCGGCCGGAGCGGCTGCGGCGCGGCCGGGTTCGCTGTCGTCGTCGCTACGCGGGGGGCCGGAGCCGGACCGGGAGCCGGCGCCGCCGTCGGAGCAGGAGCCGGGGGTGCAGGAGCAGGAGGTGCGACAGCCGGCGGTGGCACGGCCGGGCCCGGCGCCGTAGCCGGGTGGTAGGTCGGGGCGCCGGGCTCGGTCACGAGGACTCCTCGTCGTCGGCCTCGTTCTCGGCGTTCAACGCGACGGCCACGACGGTGGCGCCGGGGTCGAGGTTGATGAGCTTCACGCCCATGGTGGCCCGCGACAGGTGGCGCAGCGGCTTGACCGACATCCGGATCACGACGCCGCTGGACGTGATCGCGAAGATCTCGTCGTCCGGCTGCACGACCAGCGCGCCGACCAGCTTGCCGCGCTTGGCGACGAGACGCGCGGTGAGCACGCCCTTGCCACCGCGGCCCTGCGGCGAGTACTCCTCCATCCGCGTCTTCTTGCCGAACCCGCCGTCGGTCACGACGAGCAGCGCGGCACCCTCGCGAACGACCTGCATCGACAGCAGCTCGTCGCCCGCGTTGAGGCGCATGCCGATGACGCCCGACGTGGCGCGGCCCATCGGGCGCAACGCCTCGTCGTCGGCGGTGAACCGGATCGACTGCGCCTGCCTGCTGACGAGGATCAGGTCGTCGGTGTTCGAGATCAGCGCGGCACCGATCAGCTCGTCGTCGTCGCGCAGGTTGACGGCGATCAGGCCGCCGGAACGGTTCGAGTCGAACTCGCGCAGGGCCGTCTTCTTGGTGATGCCCTTGCGGGTGGCGAGGACGAGGTACGGCGCGGCGTCGTAGTCCTTGATGTCGATGACCTGGGCGATCTTCTCGTCCGGCTGGAACGCGAGGATGTTCGCGACGTGCTGGCCCTTCGCGGTCCGCGCCTGCTCGGGCAGCTCGTGCGCCTTGGCGCGGTAGACGCGGCCCTTGTTGGTGAAGAACAGGATCCAGTGGTGCGTCGTCGTCACGAAGAAGTGCTCGACGATGTCGTCCTCGCGCAACGCCGCACCCTGCACGCCGCGGCCACCGCGGCGCTGCTGGCGGTAGACGTCGGTCTTGGTCCGCTTGGCGTAGCCGCCGCGCGTCACCGTGACGACGACGTCCTCCTGCGCGATCAGGTCCTCGTCGGAGAGGTCGCCCTCGGCCGCGACGAACCGGGACCGCCGCTCGTCGCCGTACTTCTCGACGATCTCGGCCAGCTCGGACTTGATGATCGAACGCTGCCGCGGCTCGCTGGCGAGGATGTCCTTGAGGTCGGCGATCTCCCGTTCCTTCTCGGCGAGCTCGTTGACGATGGCCTGCCGCTCCAACGCGGCGAGGCGGCGGAGCTGGAGGTCGAGGATGCTGCGCGCCTGGATGTCGTCGACGTCGAGCAGCTCGATGAGCTGGACGCGCGCGATGTCCGCCGACTCGGCGGCGCGGATCAGCGCGATGACGTCGTCGAGCCGGTCCAGCGCCTTGGCGTACCCGCGCAGGATGTGCGCCCGCTCCTCGGCCTTGCGGAGCTGGTAGGCCGTGCGCCGCTGGATGACCGTCACCTGGTGCGAGACGTAGTTCGAGACGAACTCGTCCAGCCGCAGCGTGCGGGGAACGCCGTCGACGATCGCGAGCATGTTGGCGCCGAACGAGTCCTGCAGCGGCGTGTGCTTGTAGAGGTTGTTGAGGACGACCTTCGCCACCGCGTCGCGCTTGAGGACGATGACGAGCCGCTGCCCGGTCCTGGCGCTCGACTCGTCCTTGACGTCGGCGATGCCGGTGACCTTCCCCTCCTTGACCAGGTCGGCGATCTTCTCGGCGAGGTTGTCGGGGTTGACCTGGAACGGCAGCTCGGTGACGACGAGGATCGTCCGGCCCTTGTGGTCCTCGTCCACCTCCACGACCGCGCGCATCCGGATGCTTCCCCGCCCGGTGCGGTACGCCTCCTCGATGCCCTGCTTGCCGACGATGAGTCCGGCGGTCGGGAAGTCGGGCCCGGGGATGCGTTCGAGCAACGCGTCGAGCAGCTCGTCCGCCGTGGCGTCAGGGTGGTCGAGCGCCCACTCGACGCCGGACGCGACCTCGCGCAGGTTGTGCGGCGGGATGTTGGTGGCCATGCCGACGGCGATGCCGGCGGCGCCGTTGACGAGGAGGTTCGGGATGCGGCTCGGCAGGACGGTCGGCTCCTGCGAGCGGCCGTCGTAGTTGGGCACGAAGTCGACCGTGTCCTGGTCGATCTCGCGCAGCATCTCCATCGCGAGCGGCGCGAGCTTGGCCTCCGTGTACCTCATCGCGGCCGCGGGGTCGTTGCCCGGGGAGCCGAAGTTGCCGTTGCCGTCGATCAACGGCGCCCGCATCGACCACGGCTGCGCCAGCCGGACGAGGGTGTCGTAGATCGCGGTGTCGCCGTGCGGGTGGTAGTTGCCCATCACGTCGCCGACGACGCGGGCGCACTTCACATAGCCGCGGTCGGGGCGGTAACCGCCGTCGTACATCGCGTACAGCACCCGGCGGTGCACCGGCTTGAGGCCGTCGCGGACGTCGGGCAGCGCGCGCGCGACGATCACCGACATCGCGTAGTCGATGAAGCTGCGCTGCATCTCGACCTCGATGCCCACGAGCTCCACGCGGTCGTGCTGCGGCGAGTCGGTCGGCGGTACGTCGACCACTGACGGTCCCTTCGTTCGGTCCGGCTGGCGCTAGATGTCGAGGAAGCGGACGTCCTTGGCGTTGCGCATGATGAAGCCGCGCCGCGCCTCGACGTCCTCGCCCATGAGGACGCTGAACAGCTCGTCCGCCGTCGCGGCGTCGTCGAGGGTGACCCGCAGCAGCACGCGCTTGGCCGGGTCCATCGTCGTGTCCCAGAGCTCGCCGGCGTTCATCTCGCCGAGACCCTTGAACCGCTGGATGCCGTCGTCCTTGTTGATCTTCTTGCCGGCGGCGAGCCCGGCCTCCATGAACACGTCGCGCTCGCGGTCGGAGTACGCGTACTCCGGCTCGTCGCGGGTCCACTTGAGCTTGTAGAGCGGTGGCTGCGCGAGGTAGACGTAGCCGTTCTCGATCAACGGCCGCATGAACCGGAACAGCAGCGTCAGCAGCAGCGTCCTGATGTGCTGGCCGTCGACGTCGGCGTCGGCCATCAGCACGATCTTGTGATAGCGCAGCTTGGCGATGTCGAAGTCCTCGTGGATACCGGTCCCGAGGGCGGTGATCATGGCCTGGACCTCGGTGTTCTTGAGGACCCGGTCGATCCGCGCCTTCTCGACGTTGATGATCTTGCCGCGGATCGGGAGGATCGCCTGGAACATCGGGTTGCGGCCGCCCTTGGCCGACCCGCCGGCGCTGTCGCCCTCGACGACGTAGATCTCCGACTCCTTGGGGTCGGTCGACTGGCAGTCGGCGAGCTTGCCCGGCAACGACGACGACTCGAGCAGCGACTTGCGCCGGGTGAGGTCGCGCGCCTGGCGGGCGGCGATGCGGGCCCGCGCGGCCTGGGTCGCCTTGTTGATGACGTCGCGCGCCTCGCCCGGGTTGCGGTCGAACCAGTCGCGGATCCAGTCGTTGCACGCCTTCTGCACGAACGACTTCGCCTCGGTGTTGCCGAGCTTGGTCTTGGTCTGGCCCTCGAACTGC
>JAVEEC010000146.1 GCA_030840645.1 Frankiaceae bacterium | reverse complement strand
TTTTCTCCCCTTTGGATACCAGTCTTTGGTGGACCAGCCTTGATTTATTGGCCGAGAGACAAAGGCTTGCGCGGGTGTTTGGCAAGCCTTTTTTTAACGGCCGCAACACATGCGACGCCGCGACGCGGCTGGCGTTGAAAAGCGTTTGGCGCGCGTTCGCTTTTATTCCCGGGCACATCAGAATTTTTATTGCATCGGGACAAACCGTTCCTACGACGAAGGTAGGGGTCAAGCCACGGCCCCATTCGCCGCCCGCATCGCCAGCATCGCCCGGCGGTCGTGAATCAAATTCTCAAGCCGGTGGGCGGTCACGTTCAACGTTGTGACGTCCATCGCGTCGTCGTCACCGCCCAACGCTCTGGCGCGCTGCGCAGTGAGAATGCCGTCGATCTCTTCTTCGATGTCCGACAGCTCGGAGTCCTGCTTGGCCCTGCGGATTCGTCGCCCCAATGCGTAGAGCGAATCCAGCGCGGCTTCGCTGGTTTGCGGTTGCCTGACCCCGAGAAATTTCCAGGCCGCCGCCAGCACGGTCGCAAGGCCCCCCAGCACCATCGGCGTAAGATAGATGACGTTGCCCCACTCATCCAGGAAGCTTTGCGTGGTGGCGTTATAGAAGGCGGCCGCCCCCGGATGCACCGGAAGATAGGCGTCGGGATCGGTGTCGGGAGCGGCAACCTGCGCCAGGATCGGCAGTTCGCCGATCAGGTCCCGGCGCGCGGCGAGCAGCGCTTTGGTCAGGCTGGTGACCAAATCGTTGCCGAGTTTCTTGTTGGCGACCAGATAGAGCGAAACCCTCAATGTGGTGAGATCGTCGTCAGGAACCGGGGGCGCGCCGCGCAACGTCCCCTTCGGCACGTCAAAACTCTCATAGGCGCGTACGGTCTGCGCGATGGCGCCGGCGGATTCGATCGGGATCAGCACCGGGCTCGCCTTGCCGTTCTGCGGAAACAGGTTGCGCACCAGTGTCAGATATTTCTCGGTGAGGGGAATTACGATCAGGATGGCGCCCACTTCCTTGGTCTCGATGGCGCGCCGTGCATCCGCGGGCGCGATATTCTTGAACACGACATTGGCCTTGGTCAGGTCGTATTCCCTGGTCAGCACATCGACGACTTGTCGGTTGATCTCGCCGCCGACCACGCCGACCGTGCGGCGTTTCAACCCCGGCACGTCGGAAATCGGCGATCCCGGTGGCGCGATCAGCAGCGCCACGGCTTTGGCCACCACTATGACGGCCTGGGCCTGCGACAGGTCGCCGACATCGCCGCGGACTACCGCGAGATCGGCCTTGCCCGATGAGAAGGCGGTGGCCGCGCCCAGCGCGCTGCCGGTTTCAATGGCCTTGAGCCGCACCGGCGCGTCCATCGAGACCAGCCGGCCGGCAATCGCCGCCATCACTTTGCCGGCCTCGCCGTCGAGCGAGCCGACCGCGATCGTCAGAGTCACCGGTTTGTTGTACCAGCGGTACGCGAACAATCCCGCGCCGGTCGCCAGAACAAAGAGCCCGGCGACCAAGACCACGCGAAGCCAGGTCGGCAATCTTATCGAATTCATGCTTGCTCCTGATGGCAAAGCTGCTTCGCGATCGATCCGACCATTGGTTTCCCGTGGAAAGGCCGCAATTCTGACAAGACGGGGCTTTCAATTCGGCTGGCCATGTTCTCACCGGCGCTCGCCTCAATCAATTGCCCTCAACGCGCAATTGCCAGTTCAATTCTACCGGGATGGAAACCAAATCAAATGAGCCAACGACGATTTTTCTTGGGCGCGGCCTTAGCGGTCGCGCTGTCGATCATGGGCCAGAACGGCGCGTTTGCGCAACAAGGCACCCCGGAACAGCAGGCGGCGTGCCAGCCCGACGTGATGCGGCTGTGCGGCAATTTTATCCCCGATGTCGACCGCATCGTGGCGTGCCTGAGATACAATGAGCCGAATTTGAGTCCGCCATGTCACGACGTATTCTTCCCGGTCGTGGCCGAGGAGCCGAAGCCGAAGGCGAAGGCGCGGCCCAAAGCAAAGCCGAAACCGAAGAAGACCGAGCCGCGTTGAAGCGAGACGTCTCGGATTTAAGATCCGATCTCGCGAGAGGAGCGCGGAGCGTCAGGACAGCGGCGGGCGGAAATCGATGCTGCGCAGGATCACGCCCGGCGGATTGCCCTCGAGCTCGACATCGAGAAATTTTCGCGACGCACGTTCCTCGATGCGGTCGCGCAGCCGCAGGAATTGCTGCTCGCGCTGCTCCGGCGTGATCCGGGTGGATCCTTCGAGACGATCCATGGCGTCGGTGCTGATGGCGCAGGGCACCTCGGTCTTGTCGTTCATCATCGTGAACAACACGACCATGCGGTTGAAGTCGTAAGCCTGAAAGCCGCCTTGCGTGAGCGCCATGAGGAGCTCCTTTGCTGCCGATGATGGATGGAACAGGCCCCGACGCTGCGCCGTTTCGGTGCGAATAGCCATGATTTTCTTTGGAGTGTGATGAACTGAAGTTGAATCGGATCCAGCGTGCGGCTCACCTCTCCCCTCCGGGGAAAGGTGACGCGAGCCGCTTCAACCTAAGTTCATCACGTGTTAGCCGGCGGTCCGCGCCCGTCGCCCCTCGATGGGGTAGCCGGG
>JAVEEC010000066.1 GCA_030840645.1 Frankiaceae bacterium | reverse complement strand
CCCATGACCTGCCCCATCAGTTCGTCCCAGTAGTTCACCGACCAGCCGCCGTGCCTGAAGCCGCCGGCTTCGTCCTCGCCGGGTCCGCCCGGGGCCTGCATGACCCCGTCGAGGGTCAGGAACGTGCTCACGACCAGCTTCCTCATCGCGGGTCCTCTCGGTCGGGTCTCCAGCCTGTCAGGGTGCCGCGTAACGTGCGTGAAACACCCGGGACATGGCGTGTTCACCGCCTCTCGGTAGGGTGCAGGCACGCCGAACCCCGCCTCAGGAGGATGCATGTTCACGAACGCCGACGAGGTCCTGAAGTTCATCAAGGACGAAGGCGTGCAGTTCATCGACGTACGGTTCTGCGACCTCCCGGGCGTGATGCAGCACTTCACGTTCCCGGCCAGCAACTTCGGCGCGAGCGTCTTCACGGACGGCCTCATGTTCGACGGCTCGTCGATCCGCGGCTTCCAGCAGATCCACGAGTCGGACATGCTGCTGCTGCCGGACCCGGGGACCGCGATGCTCGACCCGTTCCGCCAGCACAAGACGTTGAACATGACGTTCTTCATCCACGACCCGCTCACCGGCGAGGCGTACTCGCGCGACCCGCGCAACATCGCGGCGAAGGCCGAGGCGTACCTCAAGGGCACCGGCATCGCGGACACGTCGTACTTCGGGCCCGAGGCCGAGTTCTACATCTTCGACTCGGTGCGGTTCGACACCAACCAGCACTCGTCGTACTACTACCTCGACTCCATCGAGGCCGCGTGGAACAGCGGCAAGGAGGAGGCCGGCGGCAACAAGGGGTACAAGCCCCGGTACAAGGGCGGGTACTTCCCGGTCGCGCCGACGGACCACTTCACCGACCTGCGGTCGGAGATGGTGCGGGTGCTGATCGAGGCCGGCATCGACGTCGAGATGCAGCACCACGAGGTCGGCACGGCCGGCCAGGCGGAGATCGACTTCCGCTTCGGCACGCTGCTCAAGACCGCCGACAACCTGATGAACTTCAAGTACATCATCAAGAACGTCGCGCTCGCGAACGGCCGCACGGTGACGTTCATGCCGAAGCCGATCTTCCAGGACAACGGCTCGGGGATGCACTGCCATCAGTCGTTGTGGAAGGACGGCGAGCCGCTGTTCTACGACGAGATCGGCTACGCCGGGCTGTCGGACACCGCGCGCCACTACATCGGCGGGCTGCTCAAGCACGCACCCGCGCTGCTGGCGTGGACCAACCCGACGACCAACTCGTACCGCCGGCTCGTGCCCGGCTACGAGGCGCCGGTCAACCTCGTCTACTCGCAGCGCAACCGTTCCGCCTGCTGCCGCATCCCGATCACCGGCTCGAACCCCAAGGCCAAGCGCATCGAGTTCCGCGTACCGGACCCGTCGTGCAACCCGTACCTCGCGTTCGCGGCGATGCTGATGGCCGGCATCGACGGTGTCCGCAACAAGATCGAGCCGCCCGAGCCGGTCGACAAGGACCTGTACGAGCTGCCGCCGGAGCAGCTCGCCGCGGTGCCGCAGGTACCCGGCTCGCTGGAGGCCGTGCTCGACGCGCTGGAGGCCGACAACGACTTCCTGCTGGAGGGCGGCGTCTTCACCCCCGACGTGATCGAGACCTGGGTCGACTACAAGCGCACCAACGAGGTCGACGCGGTACGGCTGCGGCCCCACCCGTACGAGTTCAACATGTACTACGACATCTGAGCACCATCGTTCTGTGCAGGTCAGGCGCCCCTCTCACGCGTGGTGATCTTCACAGAACATCTCCGGGTTGGCCGGGGCGGAACCGGGTAGCGGGGAGCGCATGACCGACCTCCGCATCGAACGACGCCCGCCGCCGCTCCGCCCGGGCACGCCCGCGCCCGACTTCCGGCTGCAGAGCACGCCGGAGCAGCGCGTCGGACCCGCCGACTTCCTCGGGCAGCCGCTGGTGCTGGCGTTCTACCCGGCGGACTGGAGCCCCGTCTGCTCGGACCAGATGGTGCTGTACCAGGAGCTGCTGCCGGAGTTCCGGAGGTACAACGCCGCCATCATGGGCATCTCGGTGGACAGCGCGTGGTGCCACAACGCGTTCGCGCAGCACCGCAACATCCACTTCCCGCTGCTCGCCGACTTCGAGCCGAAGGGCGAGGTGTCGCGCGCGTACAACGCGTACCGCACCGGCGACGGGTACAGCGAGCGGGCGCTGTTCGTCATCAACCCCGAGGGCGTCGTGCACTGGAGCTACGTCTCCCCCGTCGGCGTCAACCCGGGCGCCGACGGCATCCTCCGCTCGCTGGACGAGCTGGCCTCGACGAAGGTGCTGACGTGAGCAGGACGACGTGGGACTCCGTCCTCGCCGTGCCCGTGGACGCGCAACGGGACCACGTGGCCGGCCCGGAGACGGCGCCGGTCACGCTGCTCGAGTACGGCGACTACGAGTGCCCCTTCTGCGCGGCGGCGCACGGCAGCGTGCGAAAGGTCCGGGCGCTGGTCGGCGATGAGGTGCGGTTCGCGTTCCGGCACTTCCCGCTCACGACGGTCCACCCGAACGCCGAGCCGGCCGCCGAGGCCGCGGAGGCGGCGGCCGCGCAGGGCGAGTTCTGGCCGATGCACGACGTGCTCTACGCCAACCAGCCGCTGCTCTCCCCGCGCCTCTACCTCGCCGCGGCGGAGGACCTGGGGCTCGACGTGGAACGGTTCGCCAAGGAGCTGGCGGAGGGGGTCCACGCGCCCAAGGTGCGCGAGGACTTCATGAGCGGCGTGCGCAGCGGCGTCAACGGCACGCCGACGTTCTACGTCAACGGCGCCCGGCACGACGGCGGGTACGACGCCCCCTCGCTGCTCGCGGCAGTCCGCGCCGCCGTCTGACGCGTACGGGGACCCGCCGAATCGTCGTACGCGCACCCCCGGGCGGTCGTAGACTCGCGCGCCAGGAGGGCTCGTGAGCGACCTGCTGATCATCGACGTCAACAACGCCCGCCGCGTCGTCGACTGGGACGCGTTCAAGGCGTTCTCCCCGATCGCGATCGCGAAGATGACGCAGGGCACGACGTTCGTCGCCAAGTCCTTCGCGCCGCACCGCGACGGCGCCGCGGAGCACGGCCTCAGGGCGTTCGGCGCGTACCACTTCTGGGAGCCGGGGCGCGACCCGGTCGCGCAGGCGGACAACGCCATCCGCGCGCTCGGCGACCTGCGCGACGCGCCGCTGGAGTGGCTGATCCTCGACGTCGAGACGGGCACCGAGTTCGCGGCGTACGAGGCGTTCTGCAAGCACGCCGACGCGGCGCTCGGCCGGCTGACCTGGCTCTACGGCGGCAAGCAGCTCAAGGGCGTCATGCCGCACCGCCCGCGCTGGATCGCCCGCTACAAGAACCACACGCCGGACCCGAGGTTCCAGCCGGGGATCGGCGAGGTGCTCTGGCAGTTCACCGACAAGCATCCGGTGCCGGGCGTGAAGCCCAAGACGGCGGACTGCTCGGTGTTCCGGGGCAGCGCCGACGACCTGATCACGTTCATCCGAGGAGGACGCATGGCCACGCTCGACAACGAGGACCTCGCGGCGATCGACCGGATCGTGCGCCGGGCCCTGAACGAGGGCACCGGCGTCGGCCAGGCCTCCTGGGCGAGCACCTCCAAGGCCATTCTCGGCCAGGCCCAGGCCAACCACAACGACCTGGCGACGATCAGGCGGCTGATCGACCTGCTGCCGAAGTAGCGCTCACCGCAGCACGCCGAGCAGGAACAGCAACGCGAGCGTCGCGCCCGCCGAGACGAGCAGCGACCCGAGGCAGCCGAGCCGGTTGCTGAAGAACAGGAACATGCGTCCACACCTGCCCCCGGGCGACGCGGCCGAACCGCGGCGGTGCGGGGCGCGGCACCGCCCGGCGTGGCAGGATCGGCAGGTGGCGGGGACAGCGGGAACGGCGGCGCGGGCGGAGTCCCGGCGCAGGGTGCTGCCGTTCGGGCGGGGCGAGCGCCGCCCGCCGCGGTGGTGGCAGGAGCTGGCGTTCATCCTGGTCAGCTACACGGCGTACGGCATCATCCGCAACCACCTCGGCAAGCCGCAGCCGATCGACTGCGCCACGCCGTCGCTGACGGAGTTCCAGGACCTGGCCTGCGGCCGGGCGCACGACCTCCTCCGCCTCGAACGCATCCTGCACATCGACGTCGAGCACGCGCTGAACGTCGTGGCGGCGCGCAGCGAGTGGCTGGGGACGTTCGCCAACTACTTCTACGCCACGGCGCACTTCATCGTGACGATCGGCGTGCTGGTGTGGCTCTACAAGCGCCACCCGCTGCAGTACCGCTCGATGCGGACGGTGCTCTACGTCTGCAACGTCGTCGCGCTCGCCGGCTACTGGCTCTACTCGCTCGCGCCCCCGCGGTTCCTGACCAGCGAGGGGTACGTCGACACGCTGAAGCTGTTCCACACGTGGGGCAGCTACGAGTCGGGCAACCTGTCGCACGCCTCGAACCAGTACGCCGCCATGCCGTCGATGCACATCGGCTGGGCGCTCTGGGCCGGGCTCGCGCTGTTCTGGCTGGCCAGGCGGACCTGGGTCCGCGTCCTCGGGCTGGCCTACCCGGTCGTGACGCTGCTGGTCATCATGGCGACCGCGAACCACTTCATCCTCGACGCGGTTGGCGGGGCGGTGGCGCTGCTGCTCGGCTTCGCGGTGCAGCGCGGCCTCTCCGGCGAGCCGGCCGTCGACACCGGCCACCCTGCGGTCAGTCGCGCTCTCGCGACTCCGGCGTAGCCTCGACGATCCGCGCCAGCATCGTCCTGCGGCGGGGTCCGAGCGGGTAGGGCCCGGCCCACTGCTGGCCGATCGCGAGCTCGGGCAGCGACAGCGGCGCCTCGATCGGGATGTCGCCCAGGATCAGCTCGTCCACGGGGTGCGGCGCGTGCAGCGCGGCCAGCTCGGCGTGCGGCCAGCCGAACGACAGCAGGCCGACCGAGGCGAGCCCCAGGACGCCGGCGAGCGCGACCACCCAGTGCGGCGGGACGAGCAGCGCGAGCGCGCCCGCGCCCGCGATGGACAGCCCCTGCAACGCCTGGATGCCCGTCTGCGCCAGCCCGAACGCCCGGCCCCGCGCCTCGTGGGGCACGGCCTGCATGAACGTCGCGTTGGCGGGGAGCTGGTACGCGAGCCCGATGCCGGACAGCGTCCAGAGCACCACGGCGCCCCACACCGGCGGGTGCATCGCGGTGAGGACCAGCGGGACGAACGCCGCCGCCGCGAGCGGCCGCATCAGCCGCAGCCGGGTACTCGGCGCCATCAGCCGGCCGATGAGCAGCGCGCCGACGACCAGCCCGGCCGGGCTGGCCGCGGTGAGGAAGCCGGTCGCGATCGGGCCGTAGCCGAGGCGGCGGGCGTACGTCACCGCGAGCCCCTCGGGCACCAGCGCGAACGCCGCGCCGAACCACGCGAGCAGCAGGATGGACCGGAGCATCCGCGAGTGGAACACCACCCGGGCACCCTCGACGATGTCCGCACGCAGGGTCGGGCGGCCGCCACGCGCGGCGGCCTGGCGGTACCTGACGCCGCGCGCGATGAGCAGCCCGGAGACGAGGAACGACACCGCGTCGGCGAGCAGCGCGCCGCGCGGCTTCAGCCAGACGACGGCCGCGCCGCCGAGGACGAAGCCGACGGCCTGGGAGAGCTGGATGGTGATGTTCGACAGCGACGAGCCGACGATGTACCGGTCGCCGGTCAGCACGTCGGGCAGCGTCGCGGCGCGCGCCGCCTCGAACGGCGGCCCGAGCAGGCTGGCACCGGACAGCAGCGCGAAGAGCAGCCAGATCGGCATGTGCGGCAGGACCATCAGGGCGACGAGCGCCGCTCGCGCGACGTCGCAGCGCACCATCACCCGCTTGCGCGGCAGGCGGTCCGCGAGCGGCGACAGGACAGGACCGCCGACGATCCACGGCAGGTAGCCGACCGCGTACGTGAGCGCCGCGAGCAGCGGCGAGTCGGACCGGTCGTAGACGAGGATGGAGAGCGCGACCTTCGCCGCCTGGTCGCCGAGGAGCGAGGCGACGTGCGCCGCGAACAGCGCGCGGAACTCCCTGACCGCGAAGACCTCGCGGTAGGTGGCCGGCCGGTCTCCCCCCCTACGGCTCACGGTGCCCTCAGGAACTCCGCCACCGCCGGCAGGACCACGTCGGGCGCCTCTTCGTGCGGCCAGTGGCCGACGCCGGGAACGGTGAGCATGGTGGCCGACTCGCCGAGGTCGCGCAGGACCGACTCCCCGACGTGCAACGGCATCGGCGGGTCGTCGGCGCCCCAGACGACGAGGCTCCGCTCGACCTTGACGCGCGGCAGCCCGGTGGAGGGCGCCTCCCTGCCGAGCACGCTGCTGACGGCCCGCGCCACGCGGGGCCGGACGGCGGCGCGGTAGTACGCGAGCATCGCACCGTAGCGCGCGGGCGGGGTGTACGCCGCGACGTACTCGTCGAGCAGCGGCGGGGCGCCGTCGGCCTTCCACGCGAAGTCGAACATCGTCCGGACCAGCCGCTCCCCCGCGAGCCGGAACGCCACCTCGGGCAGCAGCGGCAGCGCGAAGAGCGGCAGGTGGAACGCCGCCTTGAGGTCGACGTCGCGGTACGGCGCCGCGATGACGACGAGGCGGCGGACCAGGTCGGGGCGCTCGCCGGCGAGGGCGAGGCCGAGCGAGCCGCCCCAGTCGTGGCCGACGACGTCGACCGGGCCGTCGACCTCGTGCAGGACCAGCGCGGCCAGCTCGGCGACGAGGGTCGGGATGTCGTAGGGCTCGCGCGCCTCGCTGGCGCCGAGCCCCTTGAGGTCCGGTGCGATGACGACCCGGTCCTTCGCGAGGTCCGCCATGAGCGGGCCCCACGTCGCGGACGTCTGCGGGACGCCGTGCAGCAGCAGCACCGGAGTCGTCCGCCGCTTGCGCGCCGGACCGGCCGAGCGGACGTGGAAGCGGACGCCGTTCACGGCCACCATCCGGGACGTGCCCGGTACTCCGCGAGGAGTCGTCACGTGTAGAACACCCTCTCGACGACGGCGCGCGCCCGTCGGGTCGCCTTCCGGTACGCGTCGACGAGCTCGACGCGGCTTCCGGCAGGGTAACCGACCGCGCGGGCCACACCCGCGAGGGTCCTGGCGTCGTCGGGCAGCACGTCGGCGGGGCGGCCCCGGACCAGCATCAGGGCGTTGCGGACCCGGGTGGCGGCGGTCCATCCGGCGCGCAGCGTCGCCGCGTCATCTGGCGTGCAGAGGCCGACCGCCGCGGCCGCGTCGAGGGCGCGCAGGGTCGACGTCGTCCGCAGCTCGGGGACTCGCGCCGCGTGGCGGAGCTGGAGGAGCTGCACGGTCCACTCGACGTCGGCGAGCCCGCCGGGACCGAGCTTGGTGTGCCGCGTGCGGTCGACCCCGCGCGGGAGGCGTTCGGCCTCGACCCTGGCCTTGACCCGCCGGACCTCGCGGACCGACGCGTCGTCGAACGACTCGGGCCAGCGGACGGGCGCGACCAGCGCCTCGAACCGCGCGCCGAGGTCCGCGTCGCCGGCGACGTAACGCGCGCGCAGCAGCGCCTGCGCCTCCCACACGGCCGCGCGGCGCTCGTAGTAGCGGGCGTAGCCGGAGAGGCTCAACGTGAGGGCGCCCTGCCGGCCCTCGGGGCGCAGGTCGGCGTCCACGAGCAGCGGCGGGTCCGGCGCCGGCAGCGAGAGGAGGCGGCGCAGCTCCTCGGCGACGGCCTTCGCCCACGCGGCCGCGGCCGACTCGGCGGCGCCCTCGACCGGCTCGTGGACGAACAGCACGTCCGCGTCGGAGCCGTACCCCTGCTCCCAGCCGCCGAGGCGGCCCATGCCGATGACCGCGAGCCGCGCCGCGGGCGGCCCGTCCCGTTCCTCGACCGCGCGCGTCGCCGCCGCGAGCGCGGCGGCCAGCGCCGCCTCCGCGGTCGCCGTCAGGGCCCGCCCGACGGCGTCCTCGTCGAGCAGGCCGAGCAGGTCGGCGGCCGCGATCCGCAGCAGCTCGTGGCGGCGGAGCGCGCGGATCGCGCCCGCCGCGGACTCCGCGCCGGCGTGCCGCGCGACGACCGCGAGCAGCTCGCCGCGCAACGCCTCCGCCGGGCGCGGCGCGAGGTCCGCGTCGCGGGCGACCAGCCCGGCCGCCTCGGGGGCGCGGGCGAGCAGGTCGGCGACGTAACGGCTGGTCGACAGCAGGCGCGCGAGGCGTTCGGCGGCGCTCTCCGAGTCGCGGAGCAGCGCGAGGAACCACGGCGACTCGCCGAGCGCCTCGGTGACCGTACGGAACGCCAGCAGCCCCGCGTCGGGGTCGTGCGCGCCGGCGAACCACGGCAGCATCACCGGCAGCATCGTGCGCAGCACCAGCGCGCGGCGGGACAGCCCCGAGGTCAACGCCTCGAGGTGCCGCAGGGCGCCCGTCGGGTCGGCGAAGCCGAGCGCCTCGAGCCGGGCGCGCGCCGCCTCCGGCGTGAGCCGGAGCGCGTCGGGGCCGAGCCGCGCGACGGTCGAGAGCAGCGGCCGGTAGAACAGCTTCTCGTGCAGCCGCCGGACCTCGACGGCGTGCCGCGCCTGCTCGGTACGGAACTCCTCGACCGGGTCCGTTCCCGAGCAGCCGAGGCTGCGCGCCAGCCAGGTCACGCCGGCGGGGTCGGCGGGGATGGTGTGGGTCCGCCGGAGCCGTTGCAGCTGGAGCCGGTGCTCGACCGTCCTGAGGAACCGGTACGCGTCCGCCAACGCCGCCGCGTCGTCGCGGGCGACGTACCCGCCCGCCGCGAGCCGGTCCAGCGCCTCCAGCGTCCCGCGGACGCGCAACGACTCGTCGGCGCGGCCGTGCACGAGCTGAAGCAGCTGCACCGCGAACTCCACGTCGCGCAGCCCGCCCGGCGCCAGCTTGAGCTGCCGCGCGGCCTCGGCGGCGGGCACGCTGCCCTCGACCCGGCGCTTCATCGCGCGGATCTCCTCGACGAAGTCCGGCCGCTCCCCCGCCGTCCAGACGAGCGGCGCGACGGCGGCGACGTAGCGCTCGCCGAGGTCGACGTCGCCCGCGACCGGCCGCGCCTTGAGCAGCGCCTGGAACTCCCACGTCTTCGCCCAGCGGCGGTAGTACGCCTCGTGGCTGGCCAGCGTGCGGACCAGCGGCCCGGCCTTGCCCTCGGGCCGCAGCGCGGCGTCCACCGGCCAGAGCGCGCCCTCGCTGGTCGTCGTACCGCAGGCCCGGATGACGCCGTTGGCGAGCAGCGTCGCGGTCCGCAGCGCGGCCGCCTCGTCCCCGCCGGGCAGCGGCTCCGCGACGAACACCACGTCCACGTCGCTGACGTAGTTCAGCTCGCGGCCGCCGGTCTTGCCCATGCCGATAACGGCGAGGCGGACGGGCTCCGCGCCCTCGGGCAACCCGGCCATCGCGATCGCCAGCCCGGCGTCGAGCGCGGCGGCGGCGAGGTCGGCGAGCTCGGCCGCGACCTCGTCGAGCGTGACGTCGCCCGCCAGGTCGCGGGCGGCGAGGTCGACCAGCGCGCCGCGGTACGCCGCCCGCAGCGCGTCCAGCGCCTCCTCGCCCGACCCCGCCGCGCGAGCCCCCCACGGCAGCGGCGGCGCCGTGTCGGCCCCGACGGCGGAGAGGAGGCGTTGCCGCAGCCCCAGGGCGGTCGGCCGGGACGTCCCGAACGTCGGCCGCCCGAGCAGCGGCCAGTCCCTCGGGTGCCGTGCCAGGTGGTCGCCCAGCGCCGCCGAGCTGGCCAGCACGGCGACGAGCCGCGAACGCAGCGACGCGTCGGAACGCAGCGCGGCGCGCAGGACCGCCGGCTTCGCGCTGACCTCGGCCAGCCGGGCCAGCGCCGTCAGGGCCAGCTCGGGGTTGGCGCTGTCGCCCAGCGCCGCGACGACGGCCGCGGCGCCCGCGTCGACCGGACCGCCGTCCCAGAGGCGGAGCGACCCCTCGGGCCCGAGCAGCCGCGCGGCCCGCGCCACGTCCGGGAAGCCGAGCCGCGCGAGCGCGGCGTCGCCGTCGATCTCCGCGCGCACCGCGTCCTAGCGAACCAGGGACCTGGCGTACGCGGTCCTGGTCCTGCGCCGCAACGCCACCCCCGCGCCCGCCGCCATGGCCACACCCATGCCCAGCACGGTACGCGGGCTCCCGGGCAGCGACGCCGAGGGCCGCGAGCTCATCGCGAGCTGGTCGTCCTCGGCGATCCCCACGTCGTTGCCGGCGAGGGCGAGCTGGTGCTGCTCCTGCTCCTGGTCGGCGGCGCCGGCCTGCGGGTTCACGTTGGTCTGGGCCTGGACCTGGGTCTGCGGCTGCGGGATCGGCTGGACCGGCGCGGGAACGGCGACCACCGGCTGCGGCTGCGGCACCGGCGGCGGGTTCTCCGGTACGCCGCCCGGCGGGTTGGGCGGGTTCGGCGGGAGGCCGGCCGGGCCGAGGCAGTTCACGGTCGCGACCGCGCGGGCGATGGTGTAGCCGCGCAGCGCGGCGCTGAGGTCGCTCGGGTAGGAGCCCGGGGCCACCCCGACGCAGCTGAACGTCGCCTTGAAGGTGACCGCCGTCGGCGCCTTGGCGTTGATGGCGAACACGTCGCGGGACACCGAGCGCAGCGTCTCGGTCGGCTTCGCGATGAGCTCGATGGTCTGCGGGTCGGACAGCGCCTTGAGCAGGTTGACCAGCGTCTTGTCGAGGCCGTAGTTCTCGCCGCAGACGAGCGGCTGGCCGGCCCGGATGTCCGGCGAGCCGTCGGCGTCGCAGTCGGTCCCGCCCGGCGGGGCGACGGCGCCGGTCGCCGCGGCCATCCGCCGCAGGTCGCGGCCGGCGTCGGGGTTGTCCTGCGACAGGCCGATCTGCTTGACGCCGTACGTGTTCAGCTTGTCCGCCACCTCGCGCCAGTCGTTGTGGGCGTTGTGGATGTTGGTGCTGAACCCCTCGTCCGTCGCGTGGACGATGACCTTGATGGTGTTCTTGTCGGCGCTGAAGCCCGCCTGCTGGCCCGGGGGGATCGCGTAGCCGAGCAGGATCGGGATCCCGAGGTTGCCCAGTCCGTCGCCGGCGACGGACTGCCAGAGCGACTCGAGCTGCGCCTCGAAGCCGTTGCCGCCGTTACCGTCGACCGTCGACAGCCGCAGGAACAGGTTGGGGTCGATCCGGCCGATGCCGCGCAGCCGCTCGTACAGCGGGCGCGGGTGGCTCTCGTCCTGCGGCGTACGGGTGTTGTCGATCGGCGGCTTGTCGTCCGGCGGTTGCACGTTGATCTGCCCGACGCCCATCCGGATGTCTACGCCGGACTTGTTGAGCGACAGCGCGACGTCGCGCAGGCTCTGCTTCAGGTCGTCGATGAGCGGGCTCATCGAGCCGGAGTTGTCGATGAGGAGGTAGACCTCGACCGGCGTCGGCGACGGCGGGAGCGTCAGCGCGTACGGCACGGTCCTGGTCTGCCCGACCGGTATGTCGAGCGGGAGGTTCCGGGGCGACAGCAGGCCGAGCGGCTGGTCGGGCGGGACGAGGTTCAGCGGCGGGGCGGGGAACGGGGGGATCCGCGCCTCCGAGCCGGCGAACCGGTAGATCTTGGCCTTGTCCTGCATGAAGAACGTCGTGACGCCGTCGGACGTCGCGGACAGGTGGGCCTCGGCACCGGTGGCGGGGAACGGCGTGACCGGCTCCCAGCCGTAGGAGTACGTGAACTTCTTGCCGGCCAGGCCGCTCCTGTCCTCGTAGTCCTGGAAGTCCTGCTCGAAGATCCGCCAGACCTGGACGGCGCCGGCGCCGGCGAACGTCGCCACCGCGATGTCGCCGTCGGGACGCTGGGCCACCGACTGGACCGCGCCGAAGTACAGGCGGGTGGTGTGCCACGTGCCCTTCGCGTCGAGCCGGATCATCTGGTTGTCCGAGCTGAACGCCACCAGCTTCACCGACCAGCCGCGGGTGCTCTTGTCGATCGACTCGACCGCCGTGAAGTCGAAGCCGTCCTGCTTCAGCCCCGGCGGGTCCTGGTAGGACCGGCCGCCGTCGAGGGACTTGCGGAGCCGCCCGCCGCTGCCCACGGCCCAGAGCATGTCGCCGCCGCGGTCGTCGTCGTCGATCGAGTAGTACCGGATCGCGGTGGCGCCGTTGAGGTCGGCGCTGCCGTTGGTGCGGGCGTCCCAGCTCTTGCCGCCGTCGGTGGAGCCCCAGAGCACGCCGGGCGAGTCCTTGAGCTGCGACTGGTCGGTGGGGCAGGGCAGCGGCGCCGGCGGGCAGGTGCCGCCGCCGACCCGCTCCTTGACCTGGGAGAACGACAGGTAGAGCACACCGGGCGAGGTCTTCGCCGACTTGAGCATGATCGGGTGGCCGACCGGCGGCAGCCCTGAGTCACCGAGCGTCCAGGTGTTCTGGGCCGGGTTGCTGTTGATCAGGACGTGCGGGCGGCCGACCGTCGCGTCGTTCTGGAAGTCCTCGGCGGTGGCGTAGACGGTGCCGGCCGTGGAGATGTGCAAGGCGAGGATGTTGGTGAACTGGCCGGAGAGCGCGACCCCGATGTTCGTCGGGAGCTGGTCGAGCCGGAGCGACTCGGGGAACGTGCACCCGCCGTCGCGGGAGATGTGGATCGCCTTGCCGTTGGTGACGGCGATGACCTTCGGGTTGTTCGGTGCGACGGCGTAGGAGACGACGGTCTGCGGCGCCGCGCCGATGCCGGCGAGCGTGCCGAACCTCGGCGCCTTGAACGTCTGCCAGCTGCCCCCGCCGGGCCGGCCCTTGAGGTAGTCGGCGTTGCCCGACGCGCAGGCCGCCGTCGGGATGCGCTCCGCGAACGCGCCGCCGGCCGGGACGGTGACGGCGATGGCCGCCACCGCCGCGGCCGCGCGGAGCGCTCTGCTGCGGGTGATTCGGAAGAGCGTGGTCACGTGGGCAGGGGACCTTCTCTGTCGGGTGTCAGCCGTGCCGGACGGGCGTCTTCGCCGCGCGACGGGTCCGCGTGCCGTTGGACCGGGTCGCCACCTTCCCGGTCGGGCTGATCTGCTCCCCTGCCATCTCTGCCTCGATCGGGGCCAGGACCTCCTGGAGCACCGCGCCTTCGAGGGTCTCCTCCTCGTCGAGGCGGCTCGCCAGGTTGTCGAGGGTCTTGCGGTGCCGCGACAGCAGCCCGATCGCCTCGGCCTGGGCGTCCGCCACGAGCCGGCGGATCTCCTCGTCGATCGCGGTCTGGGTCTCGACCGAGATGTCGCCGAGCGGGATGTCGTTGCCGAGGAAGCCCTCGCTGGCCTTCGCCAGCAGGCGGACCGGGCCGAGCGTGGTGCTCATGCCGTAGCGGGCGACGATGTCGCGCGCCAGGTCGGTCGCTTGCTCGATGTCCTGCTCGCCGCCGGTCGAGCCCTCACCGAAGATGAGGTTCTCGGCCGCGATGCCGGCCATCAGGGTCACCAGCTTGCCGCGCAGCTGCGTACGGGAGAGCAGGCTCGCCTCCGCGTCCGCCTGGATCTGCGTGGTCGCAACGGCCCGGCCGCGCGCGAGGATCGAGACGCGGTGGACCTCCTCCGCGCGGCCCGCGGCGGCGGCGACGATGACGTGCCCCGCCTCGTGGAACGCCGTGCGCTGGCGCTCCTCGACGGAGAGGATGCGGCCGCGGCGCTTCGGGCCGTTGAGCACCCGGTGGATGGCCTCCTCGAAGTCGTGCGGGGTGACCTCGGCGCGCAGCTCACGGATCGTGAGCAGGGTCGCCTCGTTCACGACGCTCGCCAGGTCGGCGCCGGTGAAGCCCGGCGTCCTGGTGGCGACGAACTCCAGGTCGACGTCGGCCGAGATCGGCTTGCCGCGCGCGTGGATCTTGAGGATGTGGATGCGGCCCTCGAGCTCGGGGCGCTCGATGGTGATGTGGCGGTCGAACCGGCCCGGACGCATGAGCGCCGGGTCGAGGATGTCGGGGCGGTTGGTGGCGCCCATGACGACGATGCCGGCCGAGACCTCGAAGCCGTCCATCTCGACGAGCAGCTGGTTCAGCGTCTGCTCGCGCTCGTCGGAGCCGCCACCGCCACCGCCGGAGCCACGCTTGCGGCCCGCGGCGTCGAGCTCGTCGATGAAGACGATGGCCGGGGCGGCCGCGCGGACGCGGGCGAAGAGGTCACGGACACGGGCGGCGCCGACGCCGACCAGCGACTCGACGAACTCCGCGCCGGCGACCGAGAAGAACGGCACGCCGGCCTCGCCGGCGACGGCCTTCGCGAGCAGCGTCTTGCCGGTACCGGGAGGGCCGAAGAGGAGGACGCCCTTCGGGGGCGCCGCGCCGAGGGCCTCGTACTTGGCCGGGTCGGTGAGGTAGTCGCGGACCTCCCGCAGCTCGGCCACGGCCTCGTCCGCGCCACCGACGTCGGCGAAGCCGATCGTCGACTGGCCCTTCTTGGCCTTGCCCTTGCCGATGGTGCCGAACGTCATGACCTCGCCGATGGCCGAGCCGGAGCCCTTGCCGAGCGAGAACAGCAGCGCGAAGAGGTTGGCCAGGATCATCAGCGGCAGGAGGAACGTCGCGACGGTCTTGACGACCTGCTTGCTCGCCTGCTTGTCGACCGAGTAGGTGGCGCCGGAGGAACGCAGCTGCGTGACGAGCGCCGTCCACGCCTGACCACTGGACGGGAGCGCGAAGTGCGCGTCACCGGACTTGAGGTGGTCGTTGGCCGGGGAGTCCGTGGCGAGCCTCGGGTCCTGCGGGAACGTCGCGAGCGGCTTCCCGGTCCTCGGGTTGATCTGCTCCTTGAGGATGTCGTAGTGGATCACGACCTCGTTGTCGGCGTCCTTGAGGACCGCGGTCCTGATCCGGCCCTGCTCGGCGAGCGCGCTGACCTGGTTGAGCGGGAGGTTCGGGCCCTTGACGTCCGAGCTGAACACGAAGTTCAGGCAGAGGCCGAAGATCACCAGCAGGACGATCAGCGAGGCGACGAGCCCGTAGGCGAGGCCGCGGCTGCCACCCTTGCGCTTGGCCGCACGCTCGCGGCGCTGCTGGCGGATGTAGGCCTTGACGTTGTCCTGGACCTTGCGAAGCTTCGCCTTGAAGCTCAGGTCCGGGGTTTCCTCAGACATCGTTCTCCTCGTTACGGCGTGTCGGTCGGCCAGCAGGCAACAGCAGGGAACCGCCGCGTTCTACGGCGGTGTCCAGAGGTGCCGAGGGCGCAGGGGTCTTGGTTGTCAGGAGTCCTACCCGAGGGACAGGGTTCGGTAGAAGTCCGGACTTTCTGTGGGGGCAGCCACTGTAACGCGGGCCGGGGCCCGTTTCACAGAGGCGACTTCTCTACAACGGTGTTGCCCCTGCTGTTCGACGCGGCGTGCGGGCATCCTGCACGACGGCGGCGAAGCGGCGGGCCACCGGAGCCCAGGTCGCGGCCAGGTCGGGCCAGGCGGCCGCCGCCTGCCTGGCCGTCTCCGCCGGGTCGGCGCCCTCGGCCGCGAGCGCGGCCGCGTCGGCAGCGGCCCAGCGGGCCACCATCGACGGAAGCGCCTCCGGGTGGAACTGCACGCCCCAGGCCCGCTCCCCAAGCCGGAACGCCTGGTGGGGGTACATCGGCGACCCGGCCAGCAGCGTGGCGCCCGGCGGCAGGGTCACGATCTCGTCGAAGTGCCACTGGACGACGTCCGCGACCGGCCCGATGCCGTGCAGCAGCGGGTCGCGGGTCGCGTTGGCGTTGAGGTGCACGCGGCGGACGCCCAGCTCCGGCCCGATCCGGCCGGTCCTGACCTCGCCGCCGGTCGCCTGGGCGAGCAGCTGCGCGCCGAGGCAGACGCCGAGCACTGGGAGTGACTTCTCGACTGCGTCACGTAACAGAGCCATTTCGTTGTGCAGCCACCGGTGGGTCGTATCTGCGTCGCCGACACCCATCACGCCGCCCATCGCGACCAGTGCGTCGTACCCCTCGGGCAGGGTGCGCGGCGGCGGGCCGTCCTCGTGCACGCGGTGGGTCGTGAGGTCGAGCCCGGCCTCGGCCAGCCAGCCGCCGAACGCCCCCGCCCCCTCGTCGGCGAGGTGCTCCACGACCAGGGCCCTCATAGCAGCGGAAGGTAGCGCGCGGTCTCGAACGGCGTCACCTGGCGCCGGTACTCCTCCCACTCGTTGCGCTTGTTGCGGAGGAAGAAGTCGAACATCTGCTCCCCCAGCGTCTCGGCGACCAGCTCGCTGCCCTCCATCGCGTGGATCGCGTCGGAGAGGCTGCCGGGGAGGCGTTCGAACCCCATCGCCCGGCGTTCCGCGTCGGTGAGGCTCCAGACGTCGTCCTCGGCCTCCGGCGGCAGCTCGTACCCCTCGGTGATCCCCTTGAGCCCGGCGGCGAGGATCACGGCGAACGCGAGGTACGGGTTGCAGGCCGGGTCGGGCGAGCGCAGCTCGATCCGCGTCGACTGGCCCTTGGCCGGCTTGTACATGGGGACGCGGACCAGCGCGCTGCGGTTGTTGTGGCCCCAGCAGACGTACGACGGCGCCTCGCCGCCGCTGATCAGCCGCTTGTACGAGTTGACCCACTGGTTGGTCACGGCCGTGATCTCCGGCGCGTGCCGCAGCAGCCCGGCGATGAACGCCTTGGCGACCTTGGAGAGGTGGAACTCCTCGCCCGGCTCGTGGAACGCGTTGCGGTCGCCCTCGAAGAGCGACAGGTGCGTGTGCATCCCGGAGCCCGCCGACTCGGCGCGCGGCTTCGGCATGAAGGACGCGTAGATGCCCTGCTCCAGCGCCACCTCCTTGACCAGGTGGCGGAACGTCATGACGTTGTCGGCGGTCGTCAGCGCGTCGGCGTACCGCAGGTCGATCTCGTGCTGGCCAGGGGCGCACTCGTGGTGGCTGAACTCCACGCTGATGCCCATGCGTTCGAGCATGGTGATCGCCTGGCGGCGGAAGTCGTGGCTGTGGTCGTGCGGCGTGAGGTCGAAGTAGCCGCCGTTGTCGACCGGCTCGGCCGCGCGGGAGTCGTTGAACAGGAAGAACTCGATCTCCGGGTGCGTGTAGAACGTGAACCCGGCGTCGGCAGCCTTCCGCAGGGCCCTCCTGAGGACCCAGCGCGGGTCGGCCTCGGACGGCGTGCCGTCCGGCATGACGATGTCGCAGAACATCCGCGCGGTGCCGGGCGACTCGCCGCGCCACGGCAGCACCTGGAACGTCGCCGGGTCCGGCTTGGCGAGCATGTCGCTCTCGTGCACGCGGGCGAACCCCTCGACCGCGCTGCCGTCGAACCCGATCCCCTCGGCGAACGCGTTCTCCAGCTCGGCCGGCGCGATCGCGACCGACTTGAGGAACCCGAGCACGTCGGTGAACCAGAGCCGGATGAAGCGGATGTCGCGCTCCTCCATGGTGCGGAGCACGAACCTGTGCTGCTCTTCCATGCCGTTCATCCTCGCAGGTCCCTCGCCGCGCGACCCCGTTGGCGCCACACTGCGCGGATGGGTTCGCACGTGGGGCCGGAAGGGCCGCGCGGCCGGCCGCCCGCGGCGAGCGGCGGCGGCGGCGGCGGCGAACTGCCGCTGCCGATGGGTGCGCGGGGCTGCCTGAACGCCGCGGCCGTCGGCTGCGCCCTGCTCGGCACGATGGTGCTCCCGCTGTACGGCATGCTCGCCGTGCTCCGGTCCGACGTGTGCGACCCGGAGAGCGGGGCGTACTACTGCTCCGGCGCCGGCCAGTCGCTCGGCATGTGGATCGCGGTCGCCTGCGGCCCGGTCGCGTTCGTCCTGGTCGGGGCGTACGTGCTGTTCACCGGCCGGGGCCGGTACGCATGGGGGTACGTGGCACTGGGCATCCAGTTCCTCGGCTGGCTCGTCGTGTCGGGCCTGTCCTCGATGGTGTCGTAGGTCAGCCCGTGAACGCACACCACCGGCGCGGGACAGGTCGCGGGCGAGGGCGGCCGGGTCCCTGCGGCTCGTGACGGGGGCGTTGCGGCACACTGCGCGGCATGACGCGACCCACCGCGCTCAGGGTCCTGCACGGCCTGGTGATCGCGGTCGCGGTCCTCGGGGTGGTTGTGCCGCCGTTCTACGCGCTCGTCACGCTCTACACGATCTGCGACTCGGGCTGCCCGGTGCCGATCGGCGGCGAGGGGCTGACGCTCGCCGTGGGCGTGCTGGCCGGTCCGGTCGCGCTGCTCGGCG
>JAVEEC010000050.1 GCA_030840645.1 Frankiaceae bacterium | reverse complement strand
GGGGAACGGCCGCCCAGGGTCTCCCCCGGGCGGCCGGTCGGCGTCGTCCCGCCAGGTCGCCTCTCGGCGGTGCGTCGCTCGTAGCGACATGTTTGGGACCGGGGGCCATGGATCGGAACGGCGCCGTCGACAACGGTACCTCCCCGCGCCCCCGGCGGCGAGGCTGCAGCGCCCTCCCCTACCTTCGGCGGGCAGCCGGGACTAGCCTCGGCGCGTCACCTCACCACCACGGAGGACACACATGACCGACACCCCCGAGTACGCACCCGGCACACCGAGCTGGGTCGACCTCGGCACGCCCGACATCCCGGCGGCGACGACGTTCTACGGAACGCTCTTCGGCTGGCGCGCCGACGAGGTCCCGGGCGGCGGCGGGTACGCGATGCTCTCGCTCGACGGCCGCAACGTCGCCGCGCTGGGCCCGCAGCAGGACCCGGGCCCGCCGCACTGGACGACGTACATCTCCGTCGAGGACGCGGACAAGACCACCGAGCTCGTGCAGACCGCGGGCGGCACGGTGCTCGCCGCGCCGATGGACGTGTTCGACGCGGGCCGCCTCGCGGTCTACGCCGACCCGACCGGCGCGGCGATCGCGGTCTGGCAGCCGAACACCATGAAGGGCGCCGACGTCACCGGCGTGCCCGGCTCGTACTGCTGGACCGAGCTGAGCACCCGCGACGCCGAGGCCGCGAAGAAGTTCTACAACGACGTCTTCGGCTGGAACGCGCACGCGGGCTCGATCGACGGCAACCCCTACACCGAGTTCAAGGTCGGCGAGAAGAGCGTCGCCGGCATGATGCCGATGGGCGACGACATGCCGGCCGAGGTGCCGGCGCACTGGATGCCGTACTTCGAGGTCGCCGACACCGACAGGACCGTCACCGAGGCGACCGCACTCGGCGGCGGAGTCACGGTGCCCGCCATGGACATCCCGACCGTCGGTCGCTTCGCGATCCTGAGCGACCCGCAGGGCGCGATGTTCGGCGTCATCGCCAGCACGCCTCGTTAGTCACCGCGCCCCCGCGGGGCGTTGCTACGTCAGTGACATCAGCGGCTCGCCGCGAGTGGTGAGACCGGTGCCGGAGATCCGGCAGGTCCCGCCCTTCGGCGAGCCGCTGTTGTACGCCTGGCGCACGCAGTTGCGCAGGGCGAGCTGCCCGAACCAGTTGGGGTGCAGCGACTCCTGGATGTAGTAGTTGCTGCCGCAGCAGGTGGAGACGGTGCGGATCTGGTTGATCCACTCGCTCTTGTCGACCGCGCCCGGGCTCTGCCAGTTCGCGACGCCCATCTCCTCCTGCAGGCCCACGGTGTTCTCGCAGAGCCGCCGGCCGTTGAACGCCACCGACAGGTCCATGACCTTGGTGTTGGTCAACGCCGCCTGCGTGACGGCGTTCTTGACGGCGTTGTTGATCGTCGGCAACGCGGAGGCGTTCGCCCAGTTCGCGTCGGCGTCCCAGAAGCCGCAGCCGCCGGTGTCCTGCCTGGTGTAGCCGGACTGCGAGTAGCGGAACCCCGCGGCGTTCGGGATCGGCGACTCGTACGTCTGCACGACGATCGTGTAGGCGGTCGCCGCGTACCCCGCGTTGGTCATCGCCTGGCGGACGTTGAGCAGCGCGTTCTTGATGGCGGTGGTCTGCGCGGTGACGTTGGCGGCGGTGAAGTTCGCGGTCACCGACGAGTCGTCGTTGCAGTAGTCCGGCGCCCATGACGGCGAGAACAGGAAGTCGCTCACGCAGGACTGCACGATCGAGCCGAAGTTGAAGTTGTTGCCGCCGATCGAGAGCGTCACCAGCTTCACGTTGTGGGTGGTGGCGAACGTCTGGAGCATCTTCGCCTGGCCCTGGTTCGCGCCGGAGACGTAGAAGTCGAGGCCGGGCTTGAAGTTGCCGTCGCCGTCGGTGAACGTCGCCGTCCGCGCGCCGGAGCAGGCCAGGTCGTAGCCGTTGACGCCGCCGCCGATGTAGGCCTCGGCCGCCGTCGAACGGTGGCAGCGGGTGATGGTCTCGGCGGTGTGGCTCGCGTTGTCGAAGTACGCGGCCGCGCCGCCGGCGTCGATGTAGGACTCGCCGTCGTTCGTGTTGCCGGCCCAGCGGCCGGCCTCGCCGGAGATGTACGAGTCGCCGACGCTGACGACCCAGGGCGTGCCGACCCCCGGCCCGTCGGCGCGGGCGGGGGCAGCAAGCCCCGCGGCGCCGAGGACGAGGCCGAGCGTGGACGCCGAGGCGATCAGCCTGCGGCGGGAGACGAGCAACGGACGCATCGAGGGGACTCCCAGCGGTGTAGGGATTGTGCCGGAATGTCTGGGTCGTCCGAGTGAATCACACGTTCTGTGCAGATCACCACGCTCAAGAGGGGCGGAGCTCCTGCACAGTTGGGGCCCGGCGGGGGCGGGGCGACGACGCGAGGACGAGGCAGCCGCCGATGATGCTGACGTTCTTGACGAAGTGGACGCGGTCGTTGGCCCGCTGCCGCGGGTCGGTCTCCTCCCACCAGCGGTGACCGGCGAGCGTCGTCGGCAGCAGGCTGGCCGCGAGTCCGGCCGCGGCGAGGCGCGGCAGGTGGTCGGTCATCAGGGCGAGGCCGCCGACGACCATGGCGGCGGCGTTCGCGCGGACCAGGGTGCGGTCGTCGGTGCCGAGCCGCTCCGCGAGGCCGAGCGACGCGGCCCGGGCTACGCGGGGTCCCGGGTCGCGCAACGTGTCCGCCCCGCCCGTCACGAACGTCACGCCGAGACAGGCCTGCCCGAGCCGCCGCACGATGCCCATGCCGCGAACCCTACGGCGGCAGAATGACCGCGTGCTGCTCGCCGACGTCGCCACCGCCTCCGCCGCCGTCGGCGCGACCCCGGCGCGCAACCGCAAGGTGGAGCTGCTCGCCGCGTGCCTCGCGGCCGCCGGTCCCGACGACGTGCCCGTCGTCGCCGCGTACCTGTCCGGCGAGCTGCCGCAGCGCCGTACCGGCGTCGGCCACCGGTCCCTCGCGGACCTGCCGGGCCCGGCAACGGACGCGACGCTGACGGTGACCGAGGTGGACGGCGCGTTCGACCGCATCGCCGGCTGCGCGGGCGCCGGCTCCGCGACCGAACGCCGCCGCCTCCTCGCCGACCTCTTCGCCCGCGCGAGCGCCGGCGAGCAGCGCCTGCTCGCCGGGCTGGTGTCCGGCGAGTTGCGCCAGGGTGCGCTCACGTCGCTGGTGACCGACGCCGTCGCCAAGGCCGCGGGCCTGCCGTTGGCCGACGTCCGCCGCGCCGTGATGCTCCGCGGCGCGCTGCCGCCCGTCGCGCGGGCCGCGTTGATGGGCGGGTCGCTGGACGCGTTCCGGCTGGAGGTCGGCCGCCCGGTCCAGCCGATGCTCGCGTCCCCCGCCGTCGACGTCGAGGACGCGGCGGAGCGGCTCGGCGACGCGGCGTACGAGTGGAAGCTCGACGGCGTCCGCATCCAGGTGCACCGCGACGGCGGCGACGTACGGGTGTTCACCAGGACGCTCGACGACGTCACCGCGCGGGTCCCCGAGATCGTCGCCGCGGCACTCGCACTGGACGTCGGCACGGCCGTCCTCGACGGCGAGGCGATCGCGCTCGCGGACGACGGGACGCCGCGGCCCTTCCAGGTGACGGGTGCCCGCGTCGCGACGCGCGGCGCGACGTCGGACGTGCCGCTGACGCCGTTCTTCTTCGACCTGCTGCACCTCGACGGCGCCGACCTGCTCGGCGCGCCCGCGACGGGACGCTGGGCCGCGCTCGGCGGTGCCGTACCCGCGGCGCTGCTCGTACCGCGGATCGTCACGGCCGACGCCGCCGAGGCCCGCGCGTTCTTCGACGCCGCGGTGGCGCGCGGCCACGAGGGCGTCGTGGCCAAGAGCCTCGATGCGACGTACGACGCGGGTCGCCGCGGGGCCGCCTGGCTGAAGGTCAAGCCGCGGCACACGCTCGACCTGGTCGTCCTCGCGGCGGAGTGGGGGCACGGCCGCCGCCGCGGCCGGCTCTCGAACCTGCACCTCGGCGCCCGCGACCCCGCGACAGGCGGCTGGGTGATGCTCGGCAAGACGTTCAAGGGGCTGACCGACGAGCTGCTCGCGTGGCAGACCGAACGGTTCCTCGCCATCGAGGAGTCGCGCAACGACTGGCAGGTGTTCGTCCGGCCGGAGGTCGTCGTCGAGGTGGCGTTCGACGGCGTCCAGGGCTCGCCGCGCTACCCCGGCGGGGTGGCGTTGCGGTTCGCGCGGGTGCTGCGGTACCGCGACGACAAGACGCCCGCCGAGGCGGACACGATCGACAGCGTGCGCGCCCTGCACCGGCGCTGACCGGTGCCCGGTAGATACCGGATTGCGGGGGTGCGACACTGACGGCATGCGTCTGCCCTCACTGCGTACCCGCCGGATCGTGTCCGGGCTCGCCGGCTGCACCATGCTCGCCGTCGCCGGCCTCAGCAACGGACCGGTGGTGGGCGCGGCGTTCGCCGCCGGCGCCGACCACCAGATCACCGTGCCGACCTCGCCGGGCACGGTCTCGGTCGGCTGGGAGGGCACCATCCCGCAGGGGGCGTCGGTGATCCTCGTCGGGGACCCCGCGCACATCTGCGACACCGCCGACCCGACGAAGGGCGACCGGGAGACGATCCAGATCAACGTCCCCGCGGGCCTCGACCCGACGCTCGACGTCACGGCCGTGTACTCGATCGACTGGACCGCGACGAGCGGCAACGGCGGCGTCGAGGACGAGAAGCTGGTCGTCCTCGACGACCACGGCAAGGTCGTCGGCGAGTCCGACACCGGTGGCCAGACGTACGAGTCGACGCCGGTCACGCTGGTCAAGCCCGGGACGTACACCGTCATCGCCTGCCCGTTCCAGAACCCCACGCCGATGCCGTACGTCGGCAGGCTCGACATCGTCGTGAGCCGCCCCGTCGCCTCCGTGGCGAAGAAGGTCGTCACGCCGACGTACGTCCAGCACACCGCGCCCA
Organism: Frankiaceae bacterium; assembly: GCA_030840645.1. Classification (GTDB taxonomy): domain Bacteria; phylum Actinomycetota; class Actinomycetes; order BP-191; family BP-191; genus BP-191. The sequence continues at coordinate 54,763 of JAVEEC010000050.1, read as the reverse complement.
CGGCCCTCGCGAAGGAGTCCGGCGAGCCGTCGCTCGGCGTCAACTGGAAGACCGGCAGCACGATGTTCCAGGCCAACCAGAACACGTACAAGGTGACGTTCGACGACAAGGCCAAGACCTCGGCGTGGACCGACGTCACCGGCAACACCACCGGGGTCATCACCCTCGACCCGATCCTCTGGACGGACCAGCCCAACGGCCGGACGTTCGTCTCGCAGCTCCTCCTCGCCTGCAGCGCAGCGGAGTACACCGACGACGACGGCACGACGTGGGTACCGAGCCAGGGGTGCGGCGAGGGCACCGGCATCGACCACCAGTCGGTCGGCGGCGGGCCGTTCCCGGCCAACCTCGCCCCGGCGAGCGCCGTCTACCCCAACGCCGTGTACTACTGCACCAACGGCGCCGCCGCCACGACGTGCGGCCGCTCGGACGACGGCGGCCTGACGTTCCTGACGGTCGCTCCGGCGTTCACCGAGGAGTGCGGCGTCCTGCACGGCCACATCCGCGTCGCGCCCGACGACGGCACCGTCTACATCCCGGCGACCAGCTGCCACGGCAAGCAGGGCGTCGCGATCTCGAACGACGGCGGCAACTCCTGGCACGTGAGCTACGTCCCCGACTCGATCGCCGGCACGTCCGACCCGTCGGTCTCCGCGGGCTCCGACGGCACCGTCTACTTCGGGTACTCCGACGGCAGCGGCAAGCCGAAGGTCGCGGTCTCGACCGACCGCGGCGACTCGTGGCTGCCGAGTGTCGACACCGGCGAGGTGCTCGGCGTGAAGGCGACGGAGTTCGCGGAGATCGTCGCGGGCGACGGTGACCGGGCGGCGTTCGCGTACCTCGGCTCGACGACCGACGGCGACTTCCAGGACCCGGGGTACGGCGTCACCGGCGACAGGTACAGCGGCGGCGCGTGGCACATGTACGTCGCCACGACGTACGACCGCGGCGCCACCTGGACGACGGTCGACGCGACGCCGAAGGACCCGGTGCAGCGCGGCTGCATGTGGAACCGCGGCGGCGGCTCCGACTGCCGCAACCTGCTCGACTTCAACGACATCACGGTCGACAAGATCGGCCGCGTGATGGTCGGCTTCGCCGACGGCTGCACGTCCTACACGGCGCCCTGCTCGACATCGAAGGACGTCTCCGACAACAAGCGCGAGGCGCACGGCGCGATCATCCGCCAGCTCTCCGGCAAGGGGCTTTTCAAGGAGTTCGACGGCACGCTGCCCGGCTCGAACGACCTCCCCGCCACAGGGGGCGGCGGCTCCGGTGGCGGCTCTGGCTCCGGCGGTGGCAGCGGCTCGGGCGGTGGCTCCGGCGGCGGCACCATCCCGACGACCGGCCTCCCGGCGGCGCTCCCGATCGCGGGCGGGCTGCTCGTGCTGCTCGCGCTCGTCCCCGCCCGGCGGCGGCGCGGCGCGGCCGGTTCGTAGGGACCTGCGACCCGTCCCGACCCGCCCGCGCCCGACTCGTTCTGTGAAGATCGCCACGCTCGAGAGGGGCGAGATTCCTGCACAGAACGCGGCGAGGCCCGGCAGGAGCCTCGCGGGACCTCCGAGCGACAGCGCCGCGCAGGCGGCCTGCTACACTGCGTTATCGAGTCGGCGTCTGCCGGCCCGCACCCCGCGGCGCACACCCGCGCCGGGCCCGTCCTTGTAACCCGCCGTCACGAGCGGATCTCCCGAGACGCGCCACTGTTCTCGAGAGGTTCGATCTTCGTTGTCGCACGCCACCATGCCCCTGAACGACTCCACCCTCACCTTCCACGACCTCGGCCTGCCGCAGCCGTTGCTCACGGTCCTCGCGAAGCGCGGCATGACCGCGCCGTTCGCGATCCAGGCCGCGGCCATCCCCGACGCCCTCGCCGGGCGTGACGTCCTCGGCAAGGCCCAGACCGGCTCCGGCAAGACGCTCGCGTTCGGCCTGCCGATGCTCGCGCGCCTCGCCGGCACCCAGGCCGCGCCGAAGCGCCCGCGCGGCCTCGTTCTCGTCCCGACCCGCGAGCTGGCCGGCCAGGTCCACGACGCCCTGGCGCCGTTGGCCATGGGCCTCGGGGTCCGCCTCACCGTCGTCGTCGGCGGCGTCTCGATGGGCCGCCAGCTGATGGCGTTGCGCAAGGGCGTCGACATCGTCATCGCCACGCCGGGCCGCCTCGAGGACCTGATCGAGCAGCGCGCGTGCGACCTCGGCGACGTCGCCGTCACGGTCATCGACGAGGCCGACCACATGACCGACCTCGGCTTCCTCCCGGTCGTCCGCCGCATCCTCGGCCAGGTCCGCCCCGGCGGGCAGCGGCTGCTGTTCTCGGCGACGCTGGACGGCGGCGTCGGCACGCTGGTCAAGCAGTACCTCAACGACCCCGCGACACACTCCACGATGCCGGTCGGCGTCGCGGTCGCCGCGATGGACCACCACGTGTTCGTCGTCACCAACGAGGACAAGGCGAACGTCGTCGCGGAGATCGCCAACCGCGAGGGCCGGACGCTGCTGTTCGTCCGCACCAAGCACGGCGCGGACCGGCTGACCCGCCAGCTCCGCGCGGCGGGCGTCAACGCCGGCGCGTTGCACGGCGGCAAGACGCAGAACGCGCGCGACCGCGCGCTCGGCGACTTCCGCGCCGGGCGGCTCAGCGCCCTCGTCGCGACCGACGTCGCGGCGCGTGGCATCCACGTCGACGGCATCGACCTGGTGCTGCACGTCGACCCGCCGGCCGACCACAAGGACTACACGCACCGCGCCGGGCGGACCGCCCGCGCGGGCGAGTCGGGTGTCGTCGTGACGCTGGTCACCCGCGACCAGGAGCGCGCGACAACCGGCATGACCCGCAAGGCCGGTGTCCGCGCCACCACGACCCGCGTCTCCCCTGGTACGCAGGACCTGGTGCGCGTCACCGGCGCCCGGCCGCCGTCGCGCGTCGCGATCGCACCGGTCGACGAGCGGGCCGAGGAGCGGCCGAACACCTACCGGCTCTCCTCCGCGTCCCGCCCCGGCGAGGTGCGCGGCCGCCGCGCGCCCCGGCCGTCGGGGTCTGCGCCGGGATCCGCGCACGGCCGTCGCCGCAGGCCCGCGGGCGGGCGTTAGCCTGCCCGACCGGGTGCCGGGCCTGGTCCGAAGGTGCCATCTCCCGGCGTTCCCCTGACGTAGGCGCAACGGCGTGGACACGATGGTCGCGCCGACACCGCCGGAGCACGGGGGAACCATCCATGACCGGACCGCGCCGCCGTTCCGTTCGCTGGGCCGACACCGAGAACACCCGCAGGTACAGCGCGTACGAGCAGGCGTCCGCCGCCTGGCGCGCGGCGGGCGACCCGACCGCACCGCCCCCGGCGCCGCCGCGTCCCGCGATGCCCGAGGACTCGCCGAGCGCGACGTGGGCGTTCATCCGGAACGCGCTCGTCGGCCGCCCCGACCGGAGCGCGGTGCACCGTGCCGTCCACGGCGCCGTCGCCGTCACGGTCCTGGCCGTGCTGGCCGGCGCGGCGTACGACCCGAGCACCGACCGGTCCGCCGCGTCCGGCCGGGTCGCGGCGTCGGCGAGCACGCCCACCACCGCGCCGTTGCGCGTCGCCCCGCCCCGTGCCACCACGGCCGCGCCGCGCCCGGTCCCGACATCGGCCGCGCCCGCGACGGTCGCGCCCCACCCGGCCTCCGCCGTTGCGCGGCCGCGAGCGACCCAGCGGGCCACGCCGAAGCCGGCTCGCCGCCCGGCGCCGCGGCCGACCCCGAAGCCGGTGACCCTGTCGACGTGCGGCGCGCCCGTGAACTCGTGGGGGTACAACTTCTGCGGCCGCGGGTCCTACATCACCAACCCGGAGTCGTCGTTCTGCGACGTGTTCGACTGCATCAAGAGCTTCTGGGACAGCACCAACGGCTACGTCATGCGCTGCGACGACGGCATGTACAGCCACTCCGGCGGTCGCAGCGGCTCCTGCTCATCGCACGGGGGCAACGACCGGCCGCTCTACGGCTGACCGTTTCCCCCCTCCGCGCGCCGGGTAGCCGCGCGGGTGAGGCGAGGAGGCGGACGGTGGACGCGACGCTGACGTTCGGCGGCACCGCGACGACGCTGCTGCGGCTGGGGTCGTTCACGGTGCTGACCGACCCGAATTTCATCCGGCGCGGGCAGCGCATCCACCTCGGCTACGGCCTCACGACGAAGCGGCGCACCGAGCCCGCCCTGCGACCCCAGGACCTGCCGCCGCTGGACGCGGTGCTGCTGTCACACCTGCACGCCGACCACTTCGACCGGGTCGCGCGCGAGCGGCTCACCCGCGACGCGCCGATCGTCACGACGCGGCACGCGGCGAAGCGGCTGGAGCGCTGGGGCTTCACCGAGACCGTTCCCCTGCGCACCTGGGAGACGGTCACGCTGACCCACGGCGCCGAACGCCTCTCCGTCACGTCGGCCCCCGGCACGCACGGCCCCGGCATCGTCGCGTCGCTGCTGCCGCCGGTCATGGGCAGCGTCGTCGAACTGGCCTCCGGTGGCGACGTGCTGCTGCGGCTCTACATCACCGGCGACACGGTGTTCCGCCCCTGGCTGCGCGAGGTGCACGAGCGCTTCGGCCCGCTCGACGCCGTCGTCGCCCACCTCGGCGGCACCCGCATCCTCGGCCTGCTCGTGACGATGGACGCCGAGCAGGGCGCGGACCTGGTCGCGCTGCTCCGGCCGGGCATGACGATCCCCGTCCACTACGACGACTACCCGGTGTTCCGCTCGCCACTGGCGGACTTCGTCGACACCGCCCGCAACCGCGGGCTGACCGGGATCCGCCCTGTCCTGCGCGGCGAGACGGTCGCGCTGCCCCTGCGCGGCCGGGTATCAGGGTCGGCGCGGAACGTCGCCGGCGCCTAAGACGCGGTGGCGGCCGCGTTCCGCCACCGCCCGCGCGCCCCTCGGGGGAGGATGGGGGCGAGCCGAAGGAGCGTCGCGTTGCCACTGGACCCGCGGGACCTGTTCGAGATCGCGCCGGACGTCGGCGACCTCGGCCGGCCGGTGCTCGTCCAGGCCCTCGACGGGTTCGTCGACGCGGGCGGTGCGCGGCGCCTCGCCAGGGAGCACCTCGTCGCCGTGTCCGGCGACGTGCGGGAGGTCGTGACGTTCGACGTCGACCAGCTGCACGACTACCGCGCGCGGCGACCGGCGATGCTCTTCGTCGAAGACCACTGGGAGAGCTACGAGACTCCGGCGCTGACCGTGAGCGCGCTGCGCGACGCCGCCGGTACGCCGTACCTCCTGCTCGCCGGCCCGGAGCCGGACGTGCAGTGGGAGCGGTTCGCCGCCGCCGTCGCGCTGGTGGTGGACGCGTTGGGCGTCCGGCTCACCGTGGGCCTCAACGCCATCCCGATGGCCGTCCCGCACACCCGCCCGGCCGGCGTCATCGCGCACGCGAGCCGGCCGGAGATCGTGCAGGGGTTCGAGCCGTGGGTCGCGAGCGTGCAGGTGCCGGGCGCCGCCGGCCACTTGGTCGAGTACCGGCTCGGCCGGTCCGGGCGCGACGCCGCGGGCTTCGCGGTGCACGTCCCGCACTACGTCGCGCAGGCGCCGTACCCCGCCGCCGCCCAGGTCCTGGTCGACTCCGTTGCCAAGGTGTCCGGCCTGGTGCTGCCGACCGACGCGCTGGCCGCCGCCGCTGCCGAGACCCGCCGGCTCATCGACGAGCAGGTCACCGAGTCGGCCGACGTGGGCGAGCTGGTGAGCGCGCTGGAAGCGCAGTTCGACTCGTTCGTGTCCGGCCGCCGCGACCTGCTCGCGGGCGGCGGCTCGCTGCCGACCGGCGACGAGCTCGGTGCCGAGCTGGAACGCTTCCTCGCCGAGCAGCCGCGTCCCGACGCGGGCTGACCCTCCGGCGGCCCCGTCAACGCAACCGTCGATATGCGTGGGCGGGTCCCGGGTCCCGTAAGGCTGTCGAGATTTTTCGACACTCTCGTCGCGCGGGCCGCCTTGGTGCGCCCGGAGTCTGGTACACAACCGTCATGCGCGTGACGTTCGGGGAGAGCACCGCCGCCGACCTGCTGGTCTCGCTGGCCGCCGTCGCGGACCCGGTCTGGCGGAGCACGTTCGCGTCCGGCGCCGCCGACACGCAGCTCGCCGAAGCGCAGCTGACCCGCGGGTACGTCCGCAAGGCGGTGGCGTTCGGGCGATTCGGGTTCCTGAACCTGCTCGGCGTGCTGCCGGAGACGCCGGTCCCGCACCGGATCGAGGACCTGATTCATTGGGTGCGGGCAACACCCGCCCGCGACGTCCAGCTCGCCTGCGTCGGCGCGCGGCGGCAGCAGCTGCTCGACCTCGTTGCCGAGCCCGACGTCAGCGACCAGGAGGGCCGGCGAGCGGTCCGCAAGGCGCTGGCGTCGGAGGAGACCGTGATCGCCGCGACCCGGTGGCTGCTGGCGACGTCCGCGCACAGCGTCCAGATCGAGCTCATCGTGCTGCTGGAGCTCTGGCAGCGGGCGCGGTACCCCTCCACGGTCGAAGGGGACCTCCGCTCGGCGCTGCTGGTCGAGGTCGGCCAGCGCCCAAAGGAGTCACGGGGCAGGAGCGCCGTCGACGCGATCCGCGCGGTGGCGGGTGGGCTGATCTACGACCCGCCGGACGTCGCGTCGGTGCTGCTCCTCCCGGCGCCGTCGGCGCGCCCGATCGTCGTTGTCGTCGACGACGTCCACGGCCACGTCATCGCGTACCCGCCGCCCCTGCCGGCCGACCCGCGCACCACGCTGCTGGAGCTGACCGCGGCGATCGGGGACGACACCAGGCTGACCATCCTGGAGCTGCTGATCCGCGAGGGCCACCGCAACGCCGCCGACCTCGCCGCCGCGGTCGGCGCGCCGCGGACCACGCTGCTGCACCACCTCGCGCTGCTCAGGGCGGCCGGGCTGCTCGTGACGCACGTCGGCGAGCGGAACACCACGTACTACGGCATCCGCAGCGGCTCCGTCGCGGAGCTCGTCGCCGCCGCGAAGGCCGTGCTGGAACCGTGATCGAAGAGTGTCGAAATTTTTCGACACTTGGCGTTCGAACGGCGCTACGGTGCTGCCCATGCGACGTACCGCGCTGCTCGCGCTGCTCGTGTTCTCCTGCGGGACGAGCGCCGCTCCGGCCGCGCCGGCCACCTCGCCGGCGGCGCCGTCGAGCCTCGCGCCGTTCGCCCTCGGGCTGCCGAGCACGGTGGTCGAGAAGGTCACGACCGGCGGCGAGCCGTGCGGCGTCGTCGCGGCGGCCGGCTCGGTCTGGGTGACCGACGCCGAGGGTGCGCGGCTGCTGCGCATCCGCGGCGGCAGGGTCGTCGCGACCACCAAGGTCGACGCCACGCCGTGCGAGCTGACGTACGGCTACGGCTCGCTCTGGGTCGCCACGCAGTCAGGCAGGCTCGACCGGGTCGACCCGAAGACCGGCCGGGTGCTGGCGCGGATCGCGGTCGGCGAGACGTCGTACGAGCCGGTGGTGGCGTTCGGCTTCGTCTGGGTCACGAACAGGAACAGCGCCACCGTCTCCAAGATCGACCCAGCCAGGAACCGCGTCGTGGCGACGGTGTCGACACCGTTCGTCAACGCGGGCGGCATCGTCGCGGCGGCCGGGTGGCTGTGGATCGGCAACGACAGCAGCAACGACACGACGTTCCTGCGGATGAACCCGAGGACCAGCGCGATCGCGAGGCTCACGGCGGGGCCGCTGCCGGCCTTCGTCGCGGCGGCGGGCGGGTCGGTCTGGACCGCGAACCAGGGCGACGGCACCGTCTCGCGTGTCGACGAGCGCACCGGCAAGGCCCTCGCGACCCTCGTCGCCGGCGTCTCGCCGGTGAACCTCGCCGCCCTGCCCGTCGCGAGCCCCGAGGTCTGGGTGCCCGACGACAAGGCGAACCTGCTGATCCGCATCGACGCCGGGACCGGCACCGTCATCGAGCGGATGCTCGCGGGCAGCGGGCCGGCCGTCGTCGCGCCCGACGGCACCGACGTCTGGGTCACCAACTTCGGCGACGGCACGGTCTGGCGGGTTCGCCCAGGCCCGCGGTGACGGCAGCTAGCGGACGACGTGCGGCATCAGGGCGTCCGGCGGGATGACGCCGAGCCGCCCGGCCCGGAAGTCGTCGACGGCCTGCTGCAGCTCCTCGCGGGTGTTCATGACGAACGGTCCGTACGTCGCCACCGGCTCGCGGATCGGCAGCCCGCCGAGCAGCAGCACGTCGAGCGCGGGCGTCCGCGACTCCTGCGCCTCGTCGGCGGTGATCGTGATCGTGTCGCCCGCGCCGAGGACGGCGAGCTGCCCGCTGCTGATCGGCGCGGCGGGCGTGCCCACCCGGCCCGCGCCGCCGAGGACGTAGGCGAGAGCGTTGAAGTCCGGCCGCCACGGCAGCTCGAGCCGCGCGCCCGGCACCACCGTCGCGTGGATCAGGGTGATCGGCGTGTGCGTCGAGCCGGGGCCGTCGAAGCCGCCGACCGAGCCGGCGATCAGCCGGATCAGCGCGCCGCCGTCGGGCGAGGCGAGGAGGGTGACGTCGGAGCCTTCGAGGTTCTGGTACGCGGGCTCGCGCATCTTGTCCTTCGAGGGCAGGTTGACCCAGAGCTGGAAGCCGTGGAACAGCCCGCCGGAGACGACCAGCCGCTCCGGCGGCGTCTCGATGTGCAGGATGCCGCGCGCGGCGGTCATCCACTGCGTCGCGCCATCGGTGATCAGCCCGCCGCCGCCGTGGCTGTCCTGGTGCTGCATCGCCCCGTCGAGCATGTACGTCACGGTCTCGAAGCCGCGGTGCGGGTGCCAGGACGTGCCCTTCGGCTCGCCCGGCGCGTAGTCGACGGCGCCCATCTGGTCCATGTGGACGAACGGGTCGAGGTCGCGCAGCTGCACCCCGGCGAACGCGCGCCGGACGGGGAACCCCTCGCCCTCGAACCCGGTGGGCGCGGTCGTGACCGAACGCACCGGCCGCGGTACGTCGCCGAGCGTCGGCGCGGGGACGCGCGGCAGGGCGATCGGGTCGGCGGTGACGGCTGGCATAAGGAGCCTCCAAAGTCTTTGCGTATGCAACTATCCTACGCCAACCGCGGCACCCGCGCCGTTGTTCCGCCGCACGCGGCCCGGCCGCGCGCCCTAGGCTGGCTACCCGTGACCAGGACCGTGGAACGCACGTTCGCCCTCTCGCCCCGCGACCTCGTCGAGGGCATGTTCTCCCCGGAGTACGGCGCCGCCCGCAGCGCCGCGCTGGGCGGTACCGACCCGATCACCGTCGAGCGCGCCGGCGGCGCGGTGACCGTGCGGTTCCCGAGACGCCTGCCGCTCGACTCGGTCCCCGCGCCGCTGCGCGCGCTTGCGGGCTCGGGTGACGTGGTCCAGGTCGAGCACTGGGACCGCGTGGACGACGAACGCTGCACCGCCACCTGGGAGACCGAGTCGGCGATGCCGGGGAAGGTGTCGGGGACGTTCGAGGTCGTGCCCGCGCCCGGCGGCGCGACGTACCGGATCGTCGCGACGGCGAAGGTGAACGTGCCGTTGATCGGCGGCCGGATCAGCAGCGAGGTCGAGGGGCACGTCGTCCGGCTGATCGAGGCGGAGATGGACTTCGCCGGGGAGTGGCTCGCCGGGCAGGACCGCGGCTAGCGGTCCACCCCCGCCACGCGGCCGTCCCTGCCGAACGTCACCGTCGCCCGGCCGGCGACCGTGCAGTACGCGAACGCGTTCCCCGTCCGCGACGAAGGCTGGCCGAGGACGCCGAGCACCTCCTCCGGCGTCATCCGGCGGTGCACGCGCCGCAGGTCGTCGCGGGTCAGGTCGACGACGTCGGGGCGGCACGCGTCCGGCGCGACGCCGACCGCGCGCTCCCACATCTGGAGGTACGACTCCGCGCCGCGCGCCATGTCGGCCGCGAACGCCGCGCCGTCCGCGCCGGCGACGAGCCGCCCGTCCTCGGCCCAGTCGGGGTAGAGGCCGTAGTGGTCGACGCCGTCGGTGTTGACGTCGTAGACGCGCTGGCCGCTGCGCTGCTTGGCGACGGTCACGCCGCCGAGGCCGGTGAACGGGTACGTCACGCCGGTACCGGCGGCGGGGTTGCGCGGCGCGCCCTGCGCGGAGAAGCCGTTGACGTCGGAGCCGTAGCCGAGGCCGAACGTGAACCGCGGGTCGGCCCAGCTACGCAGCTTGCGCCACTGCTCGACGAACGACGTGGCCGACCCCGCGTGCGGCGTCACGACGCCGCCCATGGTCAGGATCGACCGGTACGTCGGGTCGTCGGCCCACGAGTGGCTGGAGACGACGCCGCTGTAGCCGCGGGCCTGGACGTACGCGAGCGCCTGCTCGCGCGCGAGCGCGCTCATGTGGTCCGGGTCGAACACCATGCCGCGCTTGATCAGGCCCGCGATGGCGCCCTTGCCGAGGTCGGAGAGGCCGATGGCGTTGCAGTGCGGTCCGGCCGGGTAGACCGGCGCGGCGCCGGTCGGGCCGAACACCTGGAGCACGCCGCCGAAGATCGCGTCCCGGCCGACCTGGCCGCCGGAGGAGTCGGCGAAGTTCGTCTGCAGCTTGTCGTGCCGGTCGGTGCCGGCGTCGGCGCAGGTCTGCATCTTCCAGAAGTGGCCGGTCTCGTACTTGTTGCCTGCGTTGACGATCGGGCCCTGCGTCCCGGAGTCGCCGGTGACGCCGGTCAGCGCGTTGTCGAACTTGTTCGTCAGCTCCATCTGCCGGACGCCGAGCGCGTAGACCTCGTCGAGCCGCGTGTCGATCTCGGCGGCGGTGCAGCGCGCGACGCCGAGGTACTCGCCGCAGTCGAACGGCACCGACACCTCGATGCCCATGACGACCGCGAGCTTGCCGGCGTTGATGACCCGGCGGGCCTCGAACGGGTCGTCCACGATCCGGAACCAGCCCTCGCCGGGCCCGCCGCTCTGCGCGTCGACGTACCGCTCCAGCTCGTGCAGCCGCTGCGCCTGGAGGCGGACGGCGTCCATCTCGTTGCAGGAGTTCCGCTTGTACGGGTACAGCTCGCAGAGCACGTTGTTCTCGACCAGCAGGTTGGTGAACATCCGCAGGCCGCCGCGCCACGCGCGTTCCAGCCACGTGTAGTAGACCTGCTCGTGGGTGAGCGAGAAGTCGTTCGGCCAGTAGCCGAACGTCGGCCACCCCTTCGTGTCGTGTGCCTCGCCAGGCGTGCCCCCGGAGAGCACCTGCTCCAGTACGGCGCCGCGCCCGCCCGGCTCGTGGTCGGGGCAGTCGACGAGGGCGTACGTCACGCCGTACGGGTGCCACGGCCGCCCGCAGCGGGCCTCGCCGCCGAGGAACTCGAACGCCATGCCGTGCAGGTGCGCGTCGAGGTACCCCTTGGTCTCCTCGTACGGCGTCGCCCCGCGGTAGGGCCCGCCGGTCACGCCGACCTCGGGCTCCGGCCACGCGGCGCAGCCGTCGGCCAGCTCGAACGAGAACCGTTGCGCCGCAGCGGTTCCGGCGCCGGGCGTCAGCCCGAGTGCACCGGCATCCTTGACGGTCAGCGTCCCCGCGACCGGCGGGTCGAGCGGGCCCGGCGTCGCCTCGTCGTGGTCGTCCACCGCCTGCTGGAGGACGAAGCCGCCCGGCGCCGCGCGCACCACCCACTCGGCGGCGAAGGTCGGCTTGGTCGCGGCGACGACGGCGGAGCCGCGCGTCGCGTCGACGGCCGGGTCGGTCGGGCCGGCCACGGTCCCGATGCCACCGACGAGCGGGTCGCGGACCGGCTTCAGCGTCTCGTCGCCGGTGCCCTTGACGTAGCCGGTCACGGTGCCCGCCGGGACCCGCGGGCCGAGCGGCAGCGGACCCGGGTCGGTCGCCAGGAAGTCCGTCGAGGTCGCGTAGAGGAGGTACTTGCCGAGGTCGAGCGCCTGAAAGCGGAACGCCTCGGCATGCGCCGCGTCGGCGGCCGTCGCGGCGAACGTCCCGCCGCTGCGCGCGACGTACCTGCCGGTCGCGACGGACCGGCCGGTGTAGCAGCCGCCGGCCATGGCGTACCTGTCCTCGGGCGTCCGGCGGCGCGCCCGCTCGGGGTCGTCGCGGCCGGCGGTCGCGTTCGAGTGCGGCTTCGCCGGTGCGCCCGCGGCGCCGACGGCGGTCGTGACGAGGACGCCGCCGAGCGCGGCGAAGACCAGCAGGCGGCGGTGGGGGATGCGCATGGCGCCGATCCTCTCAGCGATCGGCGCTCGTTACGAGCGCGCTCACCCGTCCAGCCGGACCGCCAGCATGGCGGTGTCGTCGTCGTGCGCGTTGTCGCGACCGAGCGCGACCAGCGCCTTCTCGCAGAGGTCCTCCGGCTCGGACAGCCCGCGCGCGGCGGCGCGCAGCGCCTCCATGCCGACGTCGACCGGCCGGACCCGGCTCTCGACCAGGCCGTCGGTGAACAGCAGCAGCGTCGCGCCCCGCGGCACCGTGACCGTGTGCTGCGCGTATGGGCCGCCGACGCCGAGCGGCGGCCCCGGCTCGACGGCGAGGTACTCCGGCTCCCCCAGCACCGGTACGAGCAACGGCGGCAGGTGGCCCGCCGACGACAGCGTCAGCGCGCCCGACCGCGGGTCGAGGACGCCGTACAGCGCCGTCGTGATCTGCCCCTGCTCCAGCCCGGAGACGGCCTCGTCGAGCCGGGCCAGCACGTCGGCGGGCGGCAGGTCGGCGGCGGCGTACGCGCGCGCCGTCGCGCGGAGCTGGCCCATGATCGCGGCGGCGTGGACGCCCCGGCCCATGACGTCGCCGATGACCAGGCCGACACCGCCGTCGGCGAGCGGGATCACGTCGTACCAGTCGCCGCCGACGTGCACCGCGGCGCCGCCGGGCAGGTACCGCCACGCGAACGTCATGCCCGGCAGCCGCGGCAGCGTCTGCGGGAGCAGGCTGCGTTGCAACGTCACCGCGGCGTCGCGCTCGCGGCTGAACCGCTGCGCGTTGAGCACCGCGACCGACGCGCGGTCGGCGACCAGCTCGGCGAGGGCGAGGTCGGCGTCGGTGTAGATCGCGCCGTCGATGCGGGCGAGCGCGATCGCACCCAGCACCCCGTCGCCGCCGCGCAGCGCGACGCACATGCCGGTGAGCGGCTCGACGGCGTCACGCGCGGCCGGCTCCTCGAACCCGCCCGCCGCGCGCGCGCGGACCGCGTCGGGCACCTCGCCGTAGCGGATGTTGGTGCCGGTACGCAGCACCTCGGCGACGCCGTCACGCGCCTCGGTGTCGAGCGGCACCGACATGACCAGGCCGCGCATCGTGTCACCGACGGCCGGGTCGCGGTGCGCCACCGCCGTCGGCACCGGCGCGCCGGACTCGGGGTCGACGAGGTACACGACCGCCCAGTCCGCGAGCGACGGCACGAGCAGGTCGGTGAGGTGCGCGACCGTCTCCTCGGGCTCGAGCGACGACATCAGCACCTCGGTCGCGTCGGCGAGGTACGCGGTCCGCGAGCGGGCGAGGCGTTCCGACTCGAACAACCGGACGCGCGACAGCGCCAGCGCGCACTGCCGTCCCACCGTCATCAGCAGCGCGAGGTCCGCGTCGTCGAACGGCCGCTCGGTGGGGAAGCTCACGGACAGCGCGCCGACCGGCGACGCCGCCACCGACATCGGGACGCAGACGAGCACCTGGTCGTCGACCACGTCGACCAGGGGGAAGCGCTCGTTGATCTCGGCCAGGCCCCGCAGCACGATCGGCTCGCCGGTCCGCGCCGCGACGCTCGCCGGCAGCTCGGCGGACAGCGGGTACGTGCCCCACTTCGCCGCGCTCTCCGTCCGCGAGCCGCGCATCCGGACCAGCTGCATGGTCTCCGCATCGACGGTCACGGAGAACGACGCGATCCGCGCCCCGAGCAGCGCCATCGCCTGGTCCACGACGGCGTCGGCGACGTCCTCGACGGTGCTCGCGACGGCCAGCGCGGTCGTCACCGCCTGCAGGCGGCGGAGGCGTTCTGCGGCCAGCTCGGCGGCGTCCCTGGCCGCGCGCTCGTCGGCGTAGAGCGTGCCGCGTTCCAGGGCCTGCGCGGTCTGCGCCGCGAGCGCCAGCGCGAACCTGCGCTCATCCTCGTCGAAGAGCCGCTGCGCGTCGAAGCTGAACCGCAAGGCGCCGACCAGCCGCCCACCCGCGTTGAGCGGCAGCGCGCACATCGACACCGTCCGCGGCTCCAGCCCGGTCAGCTCGGGGAAGCGCTCGTCGCGCTCCTGCCGCGACTCGATCCAGACCGGCCGTCCGGTCCGCAACGCCTCCGCGCCGGGCAGCGCGGCGTCGCGGCGTTCGGAGCGGAGGAACTGCACCAGCTCCTCGCCGTACCCGACTGCGCCCGGGGACCCGAGGTGCTCGTCGTCCGTGGGCACCAGCAGGCTGCCTCCCGACGCCTCCAGCGCCGCGACGCCCTCGGACACGACGACCGCCGCGACCTCCTCCGGTGTCGTCGTGCTGCCGAGCGCGGCCGTGACGACCTGCAGCCGGGCCGCGCGGTCGCTGGCCCGCCTGGCCTCGCTCACCGCCGCGAACTCGGTGAGCAGGTGCTCCTCGAACGACGGCGGGTCGGTCGGTGCCTCGCCGCGTTCGGCCCGGCGGAGCTGGTCGATGATCGCCTCGACGTACCAGCGCCGGAACGCCCGGTGCTGCGGCGGCGTCGCCAGCGTCAGCAGCCGCGCCGCCCGCGCGTACGTGTCGGCCTCGTCCAGGGCGGCGAGGTACTCCTCGCCCGCCTCCGCCGCGCTGAGCGGCAGGTGCAGCACCAGCGTCGTCCGCGGCGAGCCCGTCGCGGCCGCCGCGATCGCCTGCCGCTTGATCTCCTGCCGCGCCTCCGCGAACCGCGTCGTCACCGAATCGATCAACGCCGCCAGGTGCGGCGGGACCTGCGCGGTCCGGCCACTCGCCGCGCCCCTGGCGGCGAGGGTGAACTCCCGGACGACGTTGTCCACGTGCGCCTTGGCGGCGAGCAGCAGGCTGGTGGGTACGTCGCCGAGGCGGATCGGGTAGCGGGGCTCGGGCTCCGGCCCCTCGTCCCACGCGGCGAGCAGCGCGTCGACGTCCGTCGGCTCCGTGGGTGCGGCCGCGAGTGGCGCGTCGAGCGACAGCTCGGCCCAGACGACCTTGCCGTCCCCGCGCGGCTCCGTACCCCAGCCGCTCGTCAACGCCGCCACCAGGCCGAGCCCCCGCCCGGTCATCGCATCCGCGCCGGCGAGGCCGCGGACCGGGCTGACGCGCACCGGGTCGCGGACCTCGATGCGGACCGTGCGGCCGGCGACCGCGAGGCTGACGTCGACCGGCGCGCCGGCGTGCAGGATCGCGTTGGTCACCAGCTCCGAGACGACCAGCTCGGCGTCGACCGCGAGGTCGGCGGCGTCGGTCCCGGCGAGCGCCGCGGTGACGAACCTGCGTGCGCAGGGCACGGCGTCGACGTCGGCGTCGAGCGTGAGTCGCTCGGTGTCGGCGGGCACGGGTCTCCTCACGGGCGGAGCCGCCATTGTCCCACTCGCCGTCAACGGCGCAGGTACGCGATCCGCTTGCGCAGCTCGTCGATGCTCGCCTCGGCCGTCGGCGGGCCGCCGCAGGCGCGGCGCAGCTCGGCGTGGACGACGGCCTGGGACAGGCCGGTCCGCAGCGTGCGCGCGTTGACCAGGCCGTTGAGGTCACGGCGCAGCGCGACGAGCTGCTCGTGCGCCGTCGGCAGTCGCGGCTCGTCCTTCCGCCGGCCGCGCAGCGCCGCCTGCTGGTCGGCCTGGCGGCGTTGCAGCAGCACCGCGACCTGCTCCGCGTCGAGCAGTCCGGGCAGGCCGAGGAAGTCCTCCTCCTCCGGCGTGCCTGGCGCGGCCGCCGAGCCGTAGTCGGCGCCGTCGAAGATGACCCGGTCGAGGTGCCCGGACGCGCCGAGCGCCTCGAACCCCGGCGCGTCGAAGTCCGGCGTCGACTCGGTGCGGTTGGCGCGCGCGACCAGGTCGTCGTCCCAATCGCCGTCGCGCATCGGGCGTTGCAGGGCGTGGTCGCGCTCGACCTCCATCTCGGCCGCCAGCGCCATCAGCGAGGGGACGCTCGGCAGGAACACGCTCGCGGTCTCGTTGCGCGTGCGCGCCCGGACGAACCGCCCGACCGCCTGCGCGAAGAACAGCGGCGTCGACACGCTGGTCGCGTACACGCCGACCGCGAGGCGGGGTACGTCGACGCCCTCGGACACCATCCGTACGGCGACCAGCCAGCGCTTGTTCGACGCGCCGAACGCCGCGATCTTGCCGGACGCCTTGGGGTCGTCGGAGAGCACGACGGTCGGCGCCTCGCCGGCGATCTGCTTGAGCAGTGCCGCGTACGCGCGCGCCGTCGCGCGGTCACTCGCGATCACCAGCCCGGCCGCGTCCGGCATCTCCCTGCGCTTGGCGGTCAGCCGCTGGTCCGCGGCCTGGAGCACCGTCGGGATCCACTCGCCCTTCGGGTCGAGCGCGGTCCGCCACGCCTGCGCCGTCGCGTCCGGCGTCAGCTCCGCGCCGAGCGTCGCCGCGACCTCGTCGCCGGCCGACGTGCGCCAGCGCATCTCGCCGGAGTACGCGAGGAACAGCACCGGCCGGACGACCCTGTCCCGCAACGCATCCGCGTACCCGTAGGAGTGGTCCGCGCTGCTGCGCTGGACGCCGTCCGCACCCGCCTCGTACGTCACGAACGGGATCGCGTTGGTGTCGCTGCGGAACGGCGTCCCCGTCAGCGCCAGCCGCCGCGTCGCCGGGCCGAACGCCTCCCTGGTCGCGTCCCCCCACGACTTCGCGTCACCCGCGTGGTGCACCTCGTCGAGGATGACCAGCGTCCTGCGCTGCTCGGTGCGGGCCCGGTGCAGCATCGGGTGCGCGGCGACCTGCGCGTACGTCACCGCAACGCCGGTGAAGTCGCGGCTGGTCCGCGCGACGGCGTTGCTGAACGTCGGGTCGAGGTCGATCCCCTGGTCCGCGGCGGCCAGGGCCCACTGCGTCTTGAGGTGCTCGGTCGGCGTGACGACAGTGACCGCCCGGACCGTGTGGTCGTTCAGCAGTTCCGCCGCGACGCGGAGCGCGAACGTCGTCTTGCCCGCGCCCGGCGTCGCGACGGCGAGGAAGTCGGTCGGGCGGCGTTGCAGGTAGGCCACCAGCGCGCGGCGCTGCCAGGCGCGCAGGGCCGGTCCCGAGGGGGCGTCGTACGGGGGCGGAGCGAGGGTCAACGGCTGCTTCCTGGCGCGCGGGACGGAGCCCCCGACGCTACCAACGCTGCCCCCGCCGTGGCCGCACGCCACGCCCCGCCCCCGCCCCCAACCCGTTGTGTGCGGGATTCGCGCGGCTAGGGCCTGCAAATCCCGCACACGACGCAGGCGGGCCGGCCGGGCCGGGCGGGCCGAACGGACGTAGGCTGGTCGGATGCCTCCCGAGTTCCGCGGCCAGGCGACGTTCCTGCCCGGGGACCCGCCGCGCTCCGGCGTGCTCGCCGTCGCGCAGGGCGACCCGACCGCGGGCGGCAGCGTGGACCTGGTCGTGCCGACGCCGAACGGCCCGCAGCGCCGTACCGTCGGCGCCACCCTCTACCCGCTCAACGCCGTCCTCCCCCGCCTGCTCGACACCGCCGCCGCGAGCGAGTCGCTACGGTTCTTCGCCGCCGCCGCGACCTGGGCGCTGACGCTGGTCGCGCGCGGCCGGCTCGTCCCCGCCGTGACCGACGGCGGCAGGGACGCGTGGCGGATCGGCCCGCTCGACCCCGAGGACGCCGAACGGTTCGCCGACCTGGTGGCCGCGTGCCCGCCCGAGGCGCACGCCATCGCCGTACCTGGGACCCGGCCGTTGCGGATGCGCAGCGCGGAGTCGGTCGTGCGCGCGTTCTGCGACGCCGTCGCCGACACGATGGCGCGCACCGCCGCGGCCTCGGTGACGACGCAGCACCCGGCGTTCGCGGCGACGGCGAGCACCGAGGTCACCCACCTCAAGCCGTGGCTGGACGACAGCGGCCGCGGCCTGGCCGGCGCGCGCGCCGGGCTGCGCGTCGACGGCGACGACGAACGCCTCACCGCCGTCATCCAGCTGCGCAGCCGCAACGACCCGACGCTCGTCATCGATGCCGCCGACCTCTGGTCCGCGCCCGCCGCGGTGCTGGAACGCCTCGGCGGCGGCGCCGAGACCGACCTGCTGCTCGCGCTGCGGCGCGGCGCGCGCGCGTGGCCGCCGTTGGCGTCGGTCCTCGACACCCCCGCGCCGACGCACCTCGACCTGGACGACGACGCGATCGCCGACCTGCTCGGCGACGGCGCGGAGGCGTTGGGCAACGCCGGCCTCGAAGTGCTGTGGCCCAAGGACCTCCTCACCGACGGCGTCACCGTCCGCGCGGTCGCGACGTCGCTCCCGAGCGACACGGCGGCCGGGTTCTCGCTCGACACGCTCCTGCAGTTCCGCTGGGAGGCGACGCTCGAAGGCGAGCCGCTGACCGACGACGAGCTGCGGCTGCTCGCCGAGTCGACGCGCCCGCTGATCCGGCTGCGCGGCCGTTGGGTCAAGGTCGACACCGCGCTGCTCGAACGACTCCGCCGGCGCCGGCCGCAGCAGCTCACCGGCATGGAGGCGCTGGCCGCCGCGCTGACCGGCTCGATCGCGGTCGAGGACGAGGTCGTGGAGTTCCGCGTCAGCGGCGCGCTGTCCTCGCTCGCGGAGCGGCTCTCGGCGCTGGCCGCGGCGCGCGAGCACGACACCCTGACCCCGCCGGCCGGCCTCACCGCGACGCTGCGGCCGTACCAGCTCCGCGGCCTGCGCTGGCTCGCCGAGATGACCGACCTCGGCCTCGGCGGCTGCCTCGCCGACGACATGGGGCTCGGCAAGACCGTGCAGCTCATCGCGCTGCACGTCCTGCGCCACGAGCGTTCGCCGGAGGAGGGTCCGACGCTCGTCGTCTGCCCGACGTCGTTGCTGGGCAACTGGGAGCGCGAGATCCACCGCTTCGCGCCGGGCGTTCCCGTCCGCCGGTTCCACGGCGGCGAGCGGCACCTCGACGGCCTCGCGCACGACGAGATCGTGCTGGCCACGTACGGCATGGTCCGCCGCGACCGGCCGGCGCTCGCCGAGGTGCCGTGGGGGCTGGTCGTCGCGGACGAGGCGCAGCACGTCAAGAACCCGCTCTCCCGCGGCGCCCGCGAGCTGCGCGCCATCCCGGCGCAGGCGCGGGTGGCGTTGACCGGCACGCCGGTCGAGAACCGGCTCACCGACCTCTACGCGATCCTCGACTGGACGACGCCGGGCCTGCTCGGACCGCTCGACCGCTTCCGCCGGACCATCGCCGTCCCCGTCGAGCGGTACCGCGACGTCGAGACGACCGAGCGCTTCGCCCGCGTCGTCCGGCCGTTCCTGCTGCGCCGCCGCAAGTCCGACCCCGGCATCGCGCCCGAGCTGCCCGCGAAGATCGAGACCGACCGCGTCGTGCCGCTGTCTGCCGAGCAGGCGACGTTGTACGAGGCCGTCGTGAAGGACGCGCTCGACACCATCAAGGCGAAGGCCGGCATCGAACGCCGCGGCCTCGTCCTCAAGCTGCTCACCGAGCTGAAGCAGATCTGCAACCACCCGGCCCAGTACCTGCACCAGGAGGGGCCGTTGCAGGGGCGCTCCGGCAAGCTCGCCGCGCTCGACGAGCTGACCGAGGTCATCGTCGACGAGGGCGACTCGGTGCTCGTGTTCTCGCAGTACGTCACCATGTGCCGCCTGCTCGAAGCGCACCTCACCGAACGCGGCGTGCCCACGGTGTTCCTGCACGGCGGCGTTCCCGCGCGAAAGCGCGAGGAGATGGTCGCGCGGTTCCAGGGCGGCGGCGTACCGGTGTTCCTGCTCTCGCTCAAGGCCGGCGGCACCGGTCTCAACCTCACCCGCGCGACGCACGTCATCCACTACGACCGCTGGTGGAACCCCGCCGTCGAGGACCAGGCCACCGACCGCGCCCACCGCATCGGCCAGGACCGCGCCGTCCAGGTGCACCGCCTGATGGCGGAGGGCACGCTGGAGGACCGGATCGCGGAGCTCATGGACCGCAAGCGCGCGCTCGCCGAGTCCGTCGTCGGCGCCGGCGAGGCGTGGCTGTCCGAGCTGTCCGACGCCGAGCTGGCCGAGCTGGTGACGTTGACGTGAACACCCGCCGCCCGTTCGGGACCACTTGGTGGGGCCGCGAGTGGATCGACGCCCTGGAGACCCGCGCCGGCCTCGACTCGAACCGCCTGGCCCGCGGCCGCGCGTACGCGCGCAGCGGTGCCGTCCTGTCGTTGGACGTCGGGCCTGGACACGTCACCGCTCTCGTCACGGGGACGCGGCCCTCGCCGTACGACGTCAACGTCACCCTGCGGACGTTCGGCGACGCGGAGTGGGAACGCGTCCTCGACGTCGTGTCGTCGCGGATCGCGCACGCCGCCGCGCTGCTCGACGGCGAGCTGCCGCCGGCCCTCGTCGCCGACGTCGCGGCCGCCGGGCTGTCACTGCTGCCGGTCGCGGGTGACGTGCGGCCGCACTGCTCCTGCCCCGACGACGCCGACCCGTGCAAGCACGCCGCCGCCGTCTGCTTCCTCGTCGCCGACCTGCTGGACAACGACCCGTTCGAGCTGCTGCTGCTGCGCGGCCGTACCCGCGACGAGATCCTCACGGCGCTGCGCGCGCGGCGCTCCGGAGGCTCCGTCGGCGCCGTCGCCGCGCCGCCGGACGCCGACGACGTCGACGCGCGGGAGGCGTACGCGCGCGCCGTCGCGCCGCTCCCCGACCTGCCGCTGCCGCCGTCGCGTCCCGGCCGCCCGACGTTGCTCGTCGGCTCTCCCCCAACGGGTTCGGTCGCGCTGGCCGACCTCACCGCGCTCGCGGCCGACGCCGCCGCGCGGGCCGTCGACCTGCTCACCGGCACCGGCGACGGCGGCCTCACGCTGACGTACGACGAGGACCTCGCGCGGCGCGCCGCGGCCCTGCTCGGCACGCCGAAGATCGACCGGCTGGCGAAGCGCGCCGGCATCCCGGCGCGGATGCTGTCGCGCCGCGCCGAGGCGTGGGCGCGCGGCGGCCGCGGCGCGCTCGGCATCCTCGACGACACGTGGGCGCCGGACGACGCCGACGTCGCCGAGGCGGTCGCGGTGCTCGGCGGCGGCGCGCACGTCTGGCGCAACCAGGTGAGCGACGCGTCCGACTCGCGCCAGCTCCGGCTCGGCCGCGACGGGCTCTGGTACCCGTTGCGGCGGACGGGCGGCGCGTGGAAGCTCGCCGGCCCCGGCAACGCCGACCCCCGCGCGGCGCTCACCGAGCCCGCGTCGTAGCCAATCCGTTCGACCGGCGGGTCCGCCGACGCCTGCACCCCGCCCGGCTCGCTGTGGACAGCGCGGTGGAAAACCGGCCGTCCCGGGGGACAACTCACGGCTTTCGGTGGACATCCTGTGGACGCCCGAAAAATCCGGAAGTTCCTCGCCGAAACCCCTTGTGGCAGCCGCCGGGACGCACTACAAAGTGCACACGCCAACGGCGCGCACGGACCGCCCCGGGGGGAGACCCCCGGGAACGCCGGAGCAGGACGGGCAACCGTCCCGCACTGACGGGTCCGAGGCACCGGAGGTTGGTACCGCGACGCACGGTGTCCGAGCGATCGGGCGCCGGTGCAGCGGGACCTGGCGAGGCCCCTCGAGCTCATACCTCGAGGGGCCTCGTTCATTCTGGGGGCTGCTCGTGGCGAAGCGCGTGAGCGACGCGCCGGGCTCGCGCCGTCGCGGGACACCCCGCAGCTGCTACAACGGTCCGGTGGCCATGGTCGGCGACCGGGACGCGGCGCTGCGCAGCACGCTGTTCGCGCGCCTGGACGCCCTCGCCGGAACCAGCGTCGACCGCACCGTCCGCTCGGCCGACGTGAACAAGCTCGAGGTCGACGGCCGGACGTTCCAGGTCATCGGCCAGTCCGGCATCCGGCGCGTTGCCGGCCTCGACGCCGCGCTCTCGTTCACGACCGTCTTCCGGGCGCCGGGCGCGGCACGACCGTACGAGGACGGCATCGGCCCGGACGGCCTGCTCCGGTACAAGTACCGCGGCACCGACCCCGACCACGCCGACAACCGCGCGCTGCGCCGCGCCATGGAGCTGCGCGTGCCGATGGCGTACTTCGTCGGCGTCGCGCCGGGCGTGTACATGCCGATCTGGCCGGTGTACCTCGTCGCCGAGGACCGCGCCCGCCACGAGTTCTCCGTCGCCGTCGACGAGAGCCAGCTGCTGGTGGACCTGGACCACCTGACCGAGGACCGGCGCCGGTGGGTCGAGCGCACGACCCGGGCGCGGCTGCACCAGGAGCAGTTCCGCGTCCTCGTCCTGCGGGCGTACGACGGCACCTGCGCCATGTGCCGGCTGCGCCACCCGGAGCTGCTCGACGCCGCGCACATCCTGCGCGACACGCACCCCCGGGGACTGCCCGTCGTCCCGAACGGCCTCGCGCTGTGCAAGATCCACCACGCCGCGTACGACCAGAACATCGTCGGTGTCCGCCCCGACCTCGGCATCGAGGTGCGCGCCGACATCCTGCGCGAGGTCGACGGCCCGATGCTGCGCCACGGCCTGCAGGAGATGGACGGCGGCCGGCTCGTCGTGCCCCGGTCCCGGTACAACCACCCCGACGCCGCGGGGCTCGCCGAGCGGTACGAGGACTTCCGCGCAGCAGGCTGATCCGGCCGGACGGTCGTGTCCGATTCCCGCCAGACGCTCGCCTGTTACGGGTGCAGGATGAGCAGGTGATCGAGGACCAGGACCGCTGCTACCGCGCGGTTCTCAGCCGGGACCGCCGCTTCGACGGCGTGTTCTACACCGGCGTGCTGACGACCGGCATCTACTGCCGGCCGAGCTGCCCGGCCGTCACGCCGCGGCGGCAGAACGTGCGCTTCTTCGTCTCGGCCGCGGCGGCGCAGTCCTTCGGGCTGCGGGCCTGCAAGCGGTGCCGGCCCGACACCACCCCCGGGTCGCCGGAGTGGGACGTCCGCGCCGACGTCGCCGGCCGCGCGATGCGGCTGATCAACGACGGCGTCGTGGAGCGTTCCGGCGTGCCCGGCCTCGCCGCGCGGCTCGGCTACAGCGAGCGCCAGCTCAACCGCGTCCTCGTCGCCGCGCTCGGGGCCGGCCCGATCGCGCTGGCCCGCGCGCGCCGCGCGCACACCGCGCGGATCCTGGTCGAGACGACAGCGATGCCGTTGGCGGACGTGGCGTTCGCGGCCGGGTTCGCGAGCGTCCGGCAGTTCAACGCGACGATGCGGGAGACGTACGCCGTCACGCCGTCAGACCTGCGGGGTCGCAGCCGCGCGCCGGTGGCGACGGGCGGCGACGTCGAGCTGCGGCTCGCGGTGCGGGAGCCGTTCGACGGGGCGGCGTTGCTCGACTTCCTCGGCGCGCGCGCCGTGCCCGGCGTCGAGGAGGTCGTCGGCGGCACGTACCGGCGGACGCTGCGGCTCCCCCACGGCCCGGGCGTCGTCGCGCTCACGCCGTTGCCGTCGTACGTGCGCTGCGTACTGCGGCTGCACGACCTCGCCGACCTGCCGGTGGCCGTCGAACGGTGCCGCCGGCTGCTCGACCTCGACGCCGATCCGCTGGCCGTGCTGGACGCGTTGGGCGACGACCTGGTGGTGGGCGCGCTGGTCCGCAAGCGGCCGGGCCTGCGGGTGCCGGGTCACGTCGACGGTTTCGAGCTCGCGGTCCGCGCCGTGCTCGGCCAGCAGGTCTCGGTCGCGGGGGCGCGCACGTTGGCGGGCCGGCTCGTCCTGGCGTACGGCGAGCCGGTGACGGACGGGTCGTTGACCCACCTGTTCCCGTCGGCGCCCGCGCTGGCGGTCGCCGAGTCGCTGCCGATGCCCGGCGCCCGGGCGCGGGCGCTGGTGGCGCTGGCCGGCGCCGTTGCCGCAGGTGCCCTCGACCTGGACCGCGGCGTCGACCGCGCGGCCGTGTCCGCATCGCTGCTGGCGTTGCCGGGCATCGGACCGTGGACCGCCTCCTACGTCGCCATGCGCGCGCTCGGCGACCCGGACGCGTTCCTGCCGACCGACCTCGGCGTGCGGCATGCGGTGGCCGCGTTGGCGTCGGGGGCCGTCCCGGCCGTCCTCGCGGAGGCCTGGCGGCCGTGGCGCTCGTACGCGCTCATGCATCTGTGGACCTCGTTGGGAGCGAACGCATGACCTGGACCGTCCTCGACCCGACGCCCGTCGGTCCGTTGCACCTGACCGCCGCAGGCGATGCCCTGACCGGCCTGCGGTTCGGCTCCGGCCCGGCCGCCGGCGACCGCGCCGACGACGACCCGGTGCTGGTCTCGGCTGTCGAGCAGCTCGCCGAGTACTTCGCCGGTGAGCGGCGGTCGTTCACCGTGGCGCTAGCGCCGGTGGGGACGTCGTTCCAGCGCGCTGTGTGGGAGCAGCTGCGGCTGATCCCGTACGGCACCACGGTCTCCTACGGCGAGCTCGCCCGGCGGGTAGGCGACGCGGGCGCGGCGCGCGCGGTCGGTCTGGCGAACGGGCGGAACCCGATCGCGATCGTCGTCCCGTGCCACCGGGTCATCGGCGCGGACGGGTCGTTGACCGGGTTCGGCGGCGGTATGGCGGCGAAGCGGGCCCTGCTTGACCTGGAGGCCGGGACGCTCTTCTGAGAGGCTGCGGCGTGACACGCTGCACATCCTGTTGGCGGCTCAGTCAAACTGACTTTGGTTGAAGGTGCTTGATTCGTTGCATTACCTCGGTAACGTACCCGAGTGCTTCGTTCAAGTTTGGGAAGTACGGGCTTGGATGGGCGCACTCATTTCGCCTGTTAAGTAATCCGTGGAGCGCCTTGACCTCATTCTTGCTGCACAGGCCCACCACGTGCGTAACCTCGATCAACTGGAATTCGTTGACCTGCTCACGTAGCGCCTCGATGTTCTGCGTCGGCCACTTTGGGCGTGCCGTCGCGACTGCGCGCAAACCATCCGAGGCCAACTTTTCTTCAAGAAAATCCATTAGCGCCGACCACGCCATGACGTGTGCTGCACGATAAAGCTGATGCTCGACACACCTCAACGCCTGCCGCAGCAGTTCGTCCTGGGCGAGCGAAAGTTTGGCGAGTTTAGCGTAGCTATCATCAAGCGTAATGATACGCGATGGGGCAGTTTCAGCTTTACTCAGAATCGAGTTAGCTTCTCTCCCGAAACGACCTACAACTATCTGCCAAGAACGCGCCACATGTGAGTCCACTACTCCGCAGGCTCGCTATATAGGTGCTTACGCATCGCAGCGAAGAAGCGATCGTACACGTTCGGATCGTCGGTTGCAGGTATCTGGAGTTGGATGTTGATCACAACCTCAGGTGCAACTCGTGCGGGAGCTGCTGGCGTTGGCACTGTTGTCAAAGCCGTAACATCAGGCGTCGAAATGGTTACCGATTCGACAGGTGCCCCGAAATCTGCGAAGGAGCACGCGGCCCGAAAAGTCTTTAGAGATCGATCGACCGTGGTAGGAGAGGCGCCAGGTGAGTGACTGCGCATCCAGTTTCGGATTGCTTCATCGTCCTTGCGGTGGGCGTCCGGGTATAGATCAAACAACTTCGCCCAGCCCGTACGAACAGCCTGCGCCATCACCGACTTCGATTGACCTGTGTGGCGATAATTCTTCCAATTGTCAATAGGCGTGCCGCTGGTATCGACGAATGCGACCGCCTTCAAGAATGGAAGTAGATACCGATCGTTGGAACTCTTGAAGCCTATGGAGCCAAGATACTGAATTGTAACCTTGCCAGGCACTCCTGTGGTCTGGATACTGTCGAAAAACTTTGAGAGTGTTCCAGTGTTGATCACATACGGCAGGTCAGCCACGGTCCCCCGCTTCGAGTTTGAGACGCTGAGAGAATAATTATACCTCGTTGAACTAAGCCGCGTTAGGCGACGTAGCGCTAACTGCAACCGCTGGTGCTGCCGCAGGACTCGCAGACGTAGCAGGAGCCCGCGGGACGCATCTTGATGCCGCAGTTCATGCATAGCGGCGCGTCCTGGGCGGTCTGGGCCGTGACCTCGATGCCGGAGCCGCCACCGCGGTTCGCGGGTGCGGTCGCCGGCGCCGCGGGCTGCGGCTCGACCGGAACGGACTGCGCGAGCCCCTCGACGTCGCCGAGCTCGGCCGCCGCGTCCGCGGGCGCGGACCCGTATGACGACGACGCGACCTGCGCAGCGCGCTCCTCCGCGGTGAAGATGCCGAGCTCCGCCCGCTTCTCCACGGGCAGGTAGTCCAGCGCGAGGCGGCGGAAGATGTAGTCCATCACGGACTGGGCCATCCGCACGTCGGGGTCGTCGGTCAGGCCGGCCGGGTCGAAGCGCATGTTCGTGAACTTCGCGACGAACGCCTCCAGCGGCACGCCGTACTGCAGACCGATGGAGATGGCGACGGAGAACGCGTCCATCACGCCGGCCAGGGTCGAGCCCTGCTTCGACATCTTGATGAACACTTCGCCGAGGCCGTCGTCGGGGTACGAGCCCGCGGTCATGTACCCCTCGGCACCACCGACGGAGAACGACACCGTCTGCGACGGGCGCTTCTTCGGCAGGCGCTTGCGGATCGGCCGCATCTCGCCAGCGTCGACCGGCATCCCGGCCGCCGCAAGGGCGGCCGCGGCCTTCTTGGTGTCGTTGATGTCGGACAGCGGCTGGCCGACCTTGCAGTTGTTGCGGTAGACCGCGATCGCCTTGAGGCCGAGCTTCCACCCCTCGAAGTACGCCTTCTCGATGTCCTCGACGGTCGCGGTCTCGGGGAGGTTGACGGTCTTGGACAGCGCGCCGGAGATGAACGGCTGGATCGCGGCCATCATCCGGATGTGGCCCATCCAGGAGATGGACCGCTCCCCCATCGCGCAGTCGAAAACCGCGTAGTGCTCGGGGCGCAGGCCGGGCGCGTCGACGACGTGGCCGTGCTCGGCGACGTACTCGACGATCGCCTCGACGATCTCCTCGTCGTAGCCGAGCTTGCGCAAGGCGGCCGGAACGGTGCCGTTGACGATCTTCATGGACGCGCCGCCGACGAGCTTCTTGTTCTTGACCAGCGCGAGGTCGGGCTCGAGGCCGGTGGTGTCGCAGTCCATCATCAGGCCGATGGTGCCGGTCGGGGCGATGACCGACGCCTGGCTGTTGCGGTAGCCGTTCGCGACGCCGGCCTTCTGGCACTCCTGCCACGCGCGGGTGGCCTCGTGCAGGATCCGCGCGTCGTCGGCGCCGAACGGCCGAAGGCCGTCGTTGGCGGCGGCGTGCTTGCGGATGACGCGCTGGTGGGCGTCGGCGTTGCGGGCGTAGCCGTCGTACGGGCCGACGATCGCGGCCAGCTCGGCGGAGCGCTTGTACGCCGTCGCCTGCATGAGCGAGGTGATCGCGCCGGCCATCGCGCGGCCGGAGTCGGAGTCGTACGGCAGGCCGTTGGCCATGAGCAGGGCGCCGAGGTTGGCGTAGCCGATGCCGAGCTGGCGGTAGGCGCGGGTGGTCTCGCCGATCTTCTCGGTCGGGAAGTCGGCGAAGCAGATCGAGATGTCCATCGCGGTGATGACGTACTCGACCACCTTGGCGAACGTCTTGGCGTCGAACGAGCCGTCCTCGCGCAGGAACTTCATCAGGTTGAGGGAGGCAAGGTTGCAGGAGGAGTTGTCGAGGTGCATGTACTCGGAGCACGGGTTCGATGCGGTGATGCGGCCGGTCTCCGGGCAGGTATGCCAGTCGTTGATCGTGTCGTCGTACTGGATGCCGGGGTCGGCGCACTCCCACGCGGCGGTCGCGATCTTGCGGTACAGCGCCTTGGCGTCGACGGTCTCGATGACCTCGCCGGTCTTGCGGGCCTTGAGGCCGAACTCGGTGCCCGCCTCCACGGCGCGCATGAACTCGTCGGTGACGCGGACCGAGTTGTTGGCGTTCTGGTACTGCACGCTGACGATGTCGCGGCCGCCGAGGTCCATGTCGAACCCGCCGTCGCGCAGGACGCGGATCTTGTCCTCCTCGCGCGCCTTCGTCTCGATGAACTCCTCGATGTCGGGGTGGTCGACGTCGAGGATCACCATCTTCGCGGCGCGGCGGGTGGCGCCGCCGGACTTGATGGTGCCGGCGGAGGCGTCCGCGCCGCGCATGAACGACACGGGACCGCTCGCGGTGCCGCCCGAGGAGAGCAGCTCCTTCGAGGAACGGATCCGGGAGAGGTTGAGGCCGGCGCCGGAGCCGCCCTTGAAGATGATCCCCTCCTCCTTGTACCAGTTGAGGATCGAGTCCATCTGGTCGTCGACCGAGAGGATGAAGCAGGCGCTGACCTGCTGCGGGGCGGTGGTGCCGACGTTGAACCAGACGGGGCTGTTGAAGCTGAAGATCTGGTGCACGAGCATGTGCTTGAGCTCGTGCTCGAAGATCTCGGCGTCCGCGGGGGTGGCGAAGTAGCCGTTGGCGACGCCGGCCTGGGTGTAGGTGTCGACGACCCGGTCGACCACCTGCTTGAGCGACCACTCGCGCGCCTCGGTGCCGACGGCGCCGCGGAAGTACTTCGTCGTGACGATGTTGGTGGCGTTGACCGACCAGAAGTCAGGGAACTCCACGCCGCGCTGCTCGAAGTTGACCGAGCCGTCGCGCCAGTTGGTCATGACGACGTCGCGGCGTTCCCACAGGACCTGGTCGTAGGGGTGCACGCCCTCGGTCGTGAACACGCGCTGCAGGCGCAGCCCGGCCGCCTTCTTCGAGGTCTTGGCCGTCGCGCCGTTCGCCGTCTCGGTCATGCCGTGCTCCCTGCTCACGTGAGGTTGCAACACCCCGGGTCGTCGGTCTGATCCCTATGGAACAGGCCGGGTGTGACAGTTTTCTGGGGACGAGTCGGTGCACAAGGTGCGGATAACCTGTGCACAGCCTGTGGAACTACATGTGGACGAATGACACCGTTGTAACCACTAGATGCAGTGGTGGAGTCTGCACCTGGTCCCAGGGGTGCGCAAGCGGTTCCGGGCGTGTCGCGACGCCGGAGGGGCGGGAGATTCTGCAAGCGCAGGTCAGCGGGGTCGCCCCCGGCGGCTGGCTACGGCTGCGGGTCGGGCTCGGGGTCGGCGCGCATGGACTTGAGCCCGTTGACCTCACGTTCGAAGTCCGCGAGGGAGTCGAAGCCGCGGTAGACGCTGGCGAACCGCAGGTACGCCACCTCGTCCAGGTCGCGCAGCGGCCCGAGGATGGCCAGTCCGACATCCTGGCTCGTCACCTCGGCCGCGCCCTGGCCGCGGACGTGGTCCTCGACGTCCTGCGCGAGTGCGGCAAGCTGGTCGTCGTCGACGGGCCGGCCCTTGCAGGCGCGGCGGACGCCAACGACGACCTTGGCGCGGCTGAACGCCTCCTTGGTGCCGTTGCGCTTCACGACGACCAGGCTCGCGGTCTCCATCGTGGTGAACCGGCGGTTGCACTCCGGGCACTCGCGGCGGCGGCGGATCGCCGTGCCCTCGTCCGCCTCGCGGGAGTCGACGACCCGGCTGTCGGGGTGCCGGCAGAACGGGCAGCGCATCGTTGCTCCAAGTGGTGTTCGCGGTCGTCCGGGCGCATCGTCCTACACGGGGGCCGAAAACGTGTCGCAGGGTGTTCTTACGATGGTGAGCGTGAAGCCTGACGTGGCGTTCCAGCCGTCGCTGCTCGACATCGCGGCGGCGCCGGCGATCGACGTGTCATTCGACGGCCTGGTCCGCCACGAGCTCGACGCGACGTCGTGGATCGACTACTGCCCGGGCTGGCTGCGGGGCGCGGACGGGCTGTTCCTCTCGTTGCTCGAACGAGGCGCCTGGAAGCAGCGCGAGCGCCGCATGTACGACGGCACAGTGCTCGAACCCCGCCTTACGGCGGGCTGGTCGACCGACCCTGGCGCTCGCGGGACACCCCTTGCGCTGCCGTCGATGTGCGCGGCGCTGTCGGAGCGGTACGACGTCCTCCTGGACCGCGTCTGGGTGAACCTCTACCGCGACGGCCGCGACAGCGTCGCCTGGCACCCCGACCGCAACGGCAAGGTGCACCGTGACCCGCTCGTGGCGACGGTGTCGCTGGGGGCACGGCGGAAGTTCCGGCTCCGGCCGCGCGGCGGCGGGCGGATCGCGCTCGTGCTCGAACCCGGGTGCGGCGACCTCGTGGTGATGTGCGGCGCGTGCCAGCACGACTGGGAGCACTGCGTGCCCAAGACCGCCCGGCCGGTCGGGCCGCGGATGAGCGTGACGATCCGGCACTC
The DNA here is from genome assembly GCA_030840645.1 of Frankiaceae bacterium. Lineage (GTDB taxonomy): Bacteria > Actinomycetota > Actinomycetes > BP-191 > BP-191 > BP-191. The sequence continues at coordinate 24,608 of JAVEEC010000050.1, read as the reverse complement.
GACGGGCGCGCCGTTCGACGCCTCGAAGGCGCCGCGGACGCTGCCGGAGTACGACGTCGGCTGACGGCGTCCGCCCCCATCGTTATCCACAGGTTGTGGGTGGCGTATTCACGCCAGTTGGCGCGTTCTTTACACTCGTCACATGCGTCGTACGGGGGACGTCTGGGTGGCGTTCGTGGTGGGCACGGTGGCTGCCGTTGCCTGCTCCCACCCGCACGGGGGCACGCTGCCAACCGGCCCACCGTCAATGTCGACCTCGGTGTCAGCGACCACGTCCAGTCGGCCATCACTCTCGCCAAATACTCAGGTAAAGCAGGCGATCGCCGCGTACATCTCGGCCTTGAACGAGGCACTTCTGCACCCGGCGAGGTCGACGGACGCGCTCAGCCGCCTCATCGCTCCCGACTGCCCCTGCACGAGTGTTCTCGGACTTCTGCGGAGCGAAGCCCGCCAGGGTCGTTACTTGGACTACTCGTACTCAGTCTCCGGAGTCTCGGTACAGCAGGTCGGCGAACTCGGCGGATCGGCTACTTACGTGGCCGATCAGACCGCTGGGCACGAACGGACTCTTGACGGCAAGATCATCGAGACATTCGGCGAAAGCAGAGCGCGGTACTCCGTGCACTTTCGTCGCCATGGGGATGCCTGGCTCCTCGACCGTCTCGATGTGGTCACGAAGTGACTCGGATTGCAACAGCCCTTCTCGCGGCTCTGTGCGCCCTCGGCATCGGCCGGCCCGCCGTTGCGGACCCCGTGCCCGGGGACTTGTGTAAGCGGAACGCGTTGCAGTGTGGGGCGGGGTCGGTCATCGAGTCTCCTAACGACTTTCGCGGGACGATCATCGTGCCCGGCTCGGATGCCGCGAACGCTGCGGTCGCGCGCAGCCATGGATGTCCCGGCTGCGTCTGGACGCTCGTTCTGAACTGCGACCAGAACACCGTCGAGGCGCCGTCGCAGGTCAAGTGCGGCGCCGTACGGTGCCCGGACGGAGCGCTGTTCCGGCTGTTCCTGCAACGTCCCGGCGACCCGGGGCCCGCGTACCTCGACACGATCTGCCTGACCCGAACGCGGCGCATCCTCACGCCCGCGGACCTTGCCATCGATGCAGCGCGGTACCTGACCGCCCTCGCGCCGCCGGCGACCCGCATCGGCGTCCAGCCGGAGGGCCGGGCCGTGACGCGGCTGCCCACGTTCTTCTTCGCGAACGGTCCGGCGCAGGACCGCACGACGCTGAACGTCACCACCCCGGCCGGCCCCGCGACGCTCGACGTCGAGATCGCGCCGAGCCGGTACGGCTGGACGTTCGGCGACGGCGCCACGTGCGAGACCGCGACACCGGGCGGGCCGTACGACCAGACGGCACCGGCAGAACGCTGCGACACCCGCGTCGCGCACGTCTACACGGCACCCGGCACGGCGGCGGTACGGCTGCGCACGACGTGGGCGGGCACGTACACGTTCGACGTCGGGTTCGGCCCGGTCGGGCCGCTGGACGTACCCGGCAACGGCGTGAACGCCCCCGACGTCACCCGCACCATCGACGTGCGCGAGGCGCGCGCGGAACTGGTCGGCGGGTAGGCACGCCGAACCGGCCGTCAGGGTGGTGACGGCCGGGGGCGTCGCGCGCGTCCGGGGCCCGCGCGCGCTTGGGGAAGCGGGGAAGCGGTTACCGGGGCAGCACCAGCCGCTGGCCGGCGACGATGGGTGTCGAGCCGAGGTCGTTGAGCTGGGTGAGTCGTGCAACGGTCGCCCGAGGGTCGGTGCCGGGCGCGACGCGGCGGGCGATGGCCCAGAGCGTCTCCCCCGGCGCAACGACGGTGGTCGGCCGCGCCACGGGCGTCCCGGAACCCGTTGCGCCCGCCGACGTGCGGCCCAGTGAGAACGCGAGCAGCACCAGGGCGACGAGCGTGAGGACGATCAGCGTCCGGCCGCGGCGGGTGAGGCGCACGGAGGGATGGGGCGCACGGGGCGTGTCGTAGGTCATGGCCGTCATGCTGCCTCCCGGGTGTGACAAGCCGAACGGGTGTTCGATCGAACGTCTGTGCGAACAGTGCCGCAGATCGCGGCGCGCTGTCAAGAAAAATCGAACACATGTTTGAATGGGACGCCCGGCGCCGCTACGGTGAGCGACAGGAACGAGGGAACGAGCCAAGGGAGCGCACGTGTCGGACGAGGCGCAAGTACACGACTTCCCCGACGGCCCGCCCGACGCGAGCGGGCTGACCCCGCGCCAGCGCCGCGTGCTCGAGGTGATCCGCGCCGCCGTCGAGCGCCGCGGCTACCCCCCGAGCGTGCGCGAGATCGGCGAGGCGGTCGGGCTGACGAGCTCGAGCAGCGTGCACCACCAGCTCGCGACGCTGGAGAAGAAGGGGTTCCTCCGCCGCGACCCGAACCGCCCCCGCGCGGTCGAGGTGTTCGCGCCGAGCGCGGTGGAGGACGAGGCGGCCGCCAACGACGCCCGCCCGACGCCCACGTACGTGCCCGTCGTCGGCCGGATCGCGGCCGGCGGGCCGGTGCTGGCCGAGGAGCTGGTCGAGGACGTGTTCCCGCTGCCGCGCGAGCTGGTCGGCGAGGGGACGCTGTTCCTGCTCAGGGTGGTCGGCGACTCGATGATCGACGCGGCGATCGCCGACGCGGACTGGGTGGTCGTGCGCCAGCAGCCCAGCGCCGACAACGGTGACATCGTCGCCGCGATGATCGACGGCGAGGCGACGGTCAAGACCTACAAGCGCCGCGACGGCCACGTCTGGCTGATGCCGCACAACCCCGCGTACGCCCCCATCCCCGGCGACGACGCGACCATCCTCGGCCGGGTCGTGACGGTGCTGCGGAAGGTCTAGCTGGCAACGCCGGTCAGCAGGACTGGTGCAGCGAGAGCCGGGCGGCGGGCGTCGCGCACTCGTCGGCGCGCGCCGCGCCCATCACGGCGGCGCCGAGCGTGAGCAGCACCACCGCCAGCGCCACGAACGCCGCTGTGCGACGCACGGTCTTCTGGCGCATGCCGTTCACTCCTCGCGAGTCGGGTCCCCGAACTGAGCCTCGCCTACCCGCGGGGCACGAAACACCGAGATCGGGCGAAACCCTCCGAAAGGACTACGCCGGGCAGGGCACACCGGCAGGGCCGGACGGCAGTGGGAGCGGCGACGTACGCTTCGGCGATGCAGCGTTCCGGCGTCGTCGCCCTGGCCACCGCGGCCGTCCTCGTCACCGGCGTCGGCGCGGCCGTCGCCAGGCACGACCGAAAGGACCCGAAGCCGCACGCGGCGCCGACCACTGCCGCACCCACGAGCGCGGCGCCGACGACCACCGCACCGACCCCGGCCCCCACCTCGGCCAAGCCGACGCCGGTGGGGACGACGCCGCGGGACCGGGTGTTCGACGTCGTGTACGTCGCGGGCGTGTCGATGGGCGCCGGCGAGGTCGCCGTCGCGCAGGCCGGCGGCGAGGTCATCCACGCGAACGCCAAGGTCGGCGTCGTGACCGTCAAGGCCGGCCGCGACTTCGTCGCCCGGGCGCGGAAGCAGTCCGCGATCTACGGCGTCGTCACCAACCGTGCCGTCGGCCTGCCGCCGGCGGTCGAGAAACACCGCGACGCACCCCAGGGCGTCGGGTCCCGGCGGAGCAACGCGGGCCCCGATCCGCTCGCCGACCTCCAGTGGGACATGGACGTGATCCACGCGCCGCAGGCACGCAAGGCGCACGGCGGCAAGAGCGGCGTCCTCGTCGCGATCATCGACACCGGCGTCGACGGGACGCACCCGGACCTGGCGGCGGCGTACGACAAGGACCTGTCGCGGAACTTCGTCACCGACTACCCGGGAGCGGACGGCCCGTGCGAGACCCCGACCTGCGTCGACCCGGTGACGGCGGACGACGACGGCCACGGCACGCACGTCGCGGGCACCGTCGCGAGCGCGGCGGGCGACGGCTTCGGCATGGCGGGCGTCGCGTCCGGCGTCCGCCTCGTCGGGCTGCGCGCGGGCCAGGACTCGGGGCTGTTCTTCCTGATGCCGACGGTCGACGCGCTGACGTACGCCGGGGACATCGGCGTCGACGTGGCGAACATGAGCTACTACGTCGACCCGTGGCTGTTCAACTGCCCGAACGGCATCGACGACACCGCCGACGAACGCTACGAGCAGCGCGCCCTGATCGAGGGTGTGCGCCGGGCGACGGAGTACGCGTACGCGAAGGGCGTCACGCTGGTCGCCGCCGCCGGCAACGAGCACCTCGACCTGGACACCCCGCGGACGGACACGACCAGCCCCGACTTCCCCGACACCGCCGCGCGGCTGCGCCGGGTCAACGCCTCCTGCCTCGTCCTGCCGAGCGAGCTGCCGCACGTCATCCAGATCAGCGCGGTGGCGCGCGACGGCATCAAGGCGGACTACTCCGACTACGGCCTGAACCACATCACCGTGACCGCGCCCGGCGGCAGCACGTACCTCGCCGACGGCTCGGGCCCCGACCCGTCGTACATGACGCTGTCGACCTGGCCGGCCGCGCTGGCGAAGGCGGACGGCTCGGTCGGGCCGAACGGCCGCCCGCGCACGCCGTACGTCGTGCAGTACTGCAAGGGCACGACGTGCGCGTACTACCGCTACCTGACCGGGACGTCGATGGCGTCGCCGCACGCGGCGGGCGTGGCGGCGATGATCGTGAGCAGGTTCGGCACGGCCGACCCGGCGCATCCAGGCACCCTGCGGATGGATCCCGCGCGGGTCGCGGCGCTGCTGCGCGGCAGCGCGACGCCGAAGGCCTGCCCGAGCAGCGCGACGTTCACCTACCCGGGCCGCAACGCCGACTACACGGCGACCTGCCGCGGCACCAAGGAGCACAACGGCTTCTACGGGGACGGCCTGGTCGACGCGCTCGCCGCCGTCAACGCGAAGGGCTAGCAACGTCCCGCGAGCGCTACCAGTGGGCTACGGAGCCGTGGCGTACGCCGCAAGCTCGCCCGCGAGGTCGGGCTTGACCCGCGCGGTCAGCAGCGTGCCCTCGCCGGTGTGCGCCTCGGTGAGGATCGTCGCGTCGTCGTGCAGCCGCGAGACGAGGTCGCCGCGGCTGTACGGCAGCAGCACGGTCACGTCGATCTCCGGCCGCGGCAGGTCGCGCTCCAGCGCGGCGACCAGGTCGTTGAGACCCTCGCCGGTCTTGGCGGAGACGAAGACGGAGTGCTTCTCGCGGCGGCGCAGGCGGCCGAGGACGACCTCGTCGGCGGCGTCGACCTTGTTCACGACGACCAGCTCGCGAACGTTCGACGCGCCGATCTCGCGGAACACCTCGCGCACCGCCGCGAGCTGGCTCTCCGGGTCGGGGTGCGAGCCGTCCACGACGTGCAGGATCAGATCGGCCCGGCTGATCTCCTCCAGCGTCGACTTGAACGCCTCCACGAGCTGGTGCGGCAGGTGACGGACGAACCCGACGGTGTCGGTCAGCGTGAACGTCCGGCCGTCCGGCGTCTCGGCCTTGCGCACGGTCGGGTCGAGGGTCGCGAACAACGCGTTCTCGACCAGCACGCCGGCGCCGGTGAGCCGGTTGAGCAGCGAGGACTTGCCGGCGTTGGTGTAGCCGGCGATGGCGACGGACGGGGTCTCGTTGCGGACCCGCTCCTGGCGCTTGGTCTCGCGGACGGTGCCCATCGCGGCGATCTCGCGGCGCAGCTTGGCGATGCGGGCGCGGATGCGGCGGCGGTCGGTCTCGATCTTCGTCTCGCCGGGGCCGCGGGTGCCGATGCCGCCACCGCCCGCGACGCGGCCACCGGCCTGGCGCGACATCGACTCGCCCCAGCCGCGCAGTCGCGGCATCAGGTAGGAGAGCTGCGCCAGCTCGACCTGTGCCTTGCCCTCCTTGCTGGTCGCGTGCTGGGCGAAGATGTCGAGGATCAATGCGGTCCGGTCGATGACCTTGACCTTGACGACCTTCTCCACGTTGCGGAGCTGGGCGGGCGACAGCTCGCCGTCGAAGACGACGGTGTCCGCGCCGGTCTCGACGACGACGTCGCGCAGCTCGTCGGCCTTGCCGCGGCCGATGTACGTCGAGGAGTCCGGCCGCGACCGCCGCTGGACGACGCCCTCCAGCACCTCGGAGCCCGCCGTCTCGGCGAGCGCGGCCAGCTCCTGCATGGAGTTCGCGGCGTCGTCGGCGGTGCCGTCGGTCCAGACGCCGACGAGGACGACGCGTTCGAGCCGCAGGGCGCGGTACTCGACCTCGGTGACGTCCTCGAGGTCGGTCCGCAGCCCGGCGATGCGGCGCAGCCCCTCGCGCGCCTCGCGTTCGAAGCCCTCGCCCTCGATGGCGTGGAACGCGTACTCGCCGTCGTCCTCGGGAACGGCAACGGCCTCCGCGTCGCGGAGGTCGTCGTCCGTCGTACCGCTCGGCTCGGTCATCACCCTCATCGTCCCACCCGCGACGCGCGGCCACACACCCATTACCCGGCGGGGGCGCGGGCACGCGCCGCTAGGCTCGACAGCGTGAACCGAAGGACGTACGCCGTCGCGCTGCTCCTCCTCGCCGCCGGCTGCAGCAACGGCGCGCGCCAGGCCCGGCCGACGCAGTCCCCGACGCCCACGCCGCCGGTGCCGGCGAGCGCGACGCCGAGCCCTACGCCGTCCGCCGCGCCGGCGACCACGGCGCCGGCCGGTACGACGCCCCCCGCCACCCGCGCGGCGACCCACCCCCCGACCACCAGCGCACCCCGGGCGACGACGTCCGCGCCGAGCGCGGGGCTGGTGACGTTGACCGAGCAGGACAGCGGCCGGACGGTGCGCGTCGCCCGCGGCACGACGATCGTGGTCCGGCTCGACGGCGGTCAGGTCGCGCCGTGGAGCGCCGCGGACACCTCCGACGGCACCGTCGTCCGCCGCACCTCGGCCACGACGGGCGAGGGGTCGTCGCGGGCGACGTTCCGCGCCGTGGGCGACGGCACCGCCAACCTGTCAGCGGCGGCGCACCCGCGGTGCCGCGACGTGCGCCCGTCGTGCGGCGCGCCGGACCGGTCCTGGCGGGTCAAGGTCGTCGTCACCGGCTGACGCGCGGCGCAGGAACGCGTCGAGAGCGGGGACGAGCACCATTCGCGACTCGTGGCCCATCAGCATCGACACGTGGCCTGCGGGGCAGCGGACGACCTCGGCGTGCGGCACCTGCCGGGTCAGCGCCAGCGACGACGCGATGGGCACGATGTGGTCGCGGTCGGTCACCAGGACCAGGGTCGGGATCGTGACGTTCGCCGCGCGGACCGGGTGGCCCTCGACGCGCAGGGTCCCGCGCAGCAGGGCGTTGCCGCGGAACAGGTCGACCAGGTCGAACCACAGAGCGCCGGGCAGCCGCCGCTGCTCCCACGCCCAGCGCGACAGCGCCGACGCGACGCGCTGGAAGTCGCGGTCGCGGCGGCGGCGGAGCCGGCCCCACGCGTAGCGAACGGCCTTGCGGCGCAGCAGGTGGAACCCCTCGCGGACGAACGCCGCCGGCACGCAGCCGTCGCCGTCGAGCGCGAGGACCGGGGTCAGCTCCGGCCTGGTCAGGAAGGCCGCCATGCCGCCGGGGACCTCGGCGTCGAACGGCGGCGCGATCAGCGTCAGCGACGCGACGGGTCCTGGCCCCCACGCGCCGACCGAGGCGAACGCGACGGTGGCGCCCATGCAGTAGCCGACGAGGTGGACGCGGCCCGTCGGCGAACGCGCGGCGGCGACGTTGACGGCCTCGGCCAGCAGGCGGACGTGGCCGTCGAGGCCGAGCCCGGCCTGCGCCCGGCCGGGGTCGCCCCAGTCGAACAGGTACACGTCGTGGCCCGCGCCGATCAGGGCACCGGCCAGGCTGCGTTCTGGCAGCAGGTCGAGGATCCACGGCCGGGTGACGACGGAGTGCACCAGGACGACCGGCTCGCCCGCCGCGCGCCACGTGCCGAGCCGCGCCAGCGTCGCGGTCCCGCGCCACCAGAGGTCCACGCGCGGGATGGTCGCGACGGCGACCCGGCGCGAGCCGAGCAGCACGTCGAACAGGTGCGGCCAGCTCCACCACCACAGGGCGTACGAGCCGCAGAACGCCCGCCACCGGCGGTACGCCCGGCGCGGCGGGCCCGCGCGGAGCCAGCGGCGGTCGGTCCGCCGCAGCCGGAACGCCTCCTCGACCCCCCAACCGAACGCGGTGCCAGCGACCATCAGCGCGGCCACGGCCGCGAGGACGACCCGCGTCACGCGTTGGCGTCCAGCCAGGCGCCGGACAGCGTCCCGTCGGCGACGAGGACGGCGGGCCCGGTGAGGTACACCCGGTCGTCGGCGCGCCACTCGACGCCGAGCAGCCCGCCCGGAACGGTCACGTCGACGGCCCGCCCCGACAGGCCGCGCAACGACGCCGCGACGGCAACCGCGCAGGCGCCCGTGCCGCACGACATCGTCTCGCCGACGCCCCGCTCCCAGACGCGCATGGCGAGCCCTCGCGGAGACACGGCGGCGTACTCGACGTTGGTGCCGCCCGGCGTCGCCGCCTCGATGTCGGGACCGCGCGTCGCGACGGGTGCGGCGTCGACGGACGGCACGAAGAACACGACGTGCGGGTTGCCCATCGAGACGAACGTCGCCCCCTCCGGCGCCGGTCCTTCGAACGCCGGCGTACCCATGTCGACCGTGACGGTGCCGTCGTCGTTGAGGCGGACGTGCTTGACGCCGTCGCGGGTCGCGATCGCGAGCGCGTCGCCGGACGCGAGGCCGTGGGCGACGAGGTAGCGGGCGAAGACGCGGACGCCGTTGCCGCACATCTCCACGGCGCCACCGTCGGCGTTGCGGTAGTCCATGAACCACTCGGCCTCGCGCGCCTGGGCGGCGACCTCGGGGACGAGCGCGGTGGGCACGACGCGGAGGACGCCGTCGCCACCGACCCCACGGCGGCGGTCGCAGACGGCGGCGACGAGCGCGTCCGTCAGCGCCAGCGAGGCGTCGGGGTCGGGCAGCAGCACGAAGTCGTTCGCGGTGCCGTGCCCCTTGGTGAACCGCACGCGGGGATCGTACGGGGCGGCTACCCCGGCAGGACGACGGACGCGCGCTGGCTCGGGACGTCCGGCGCGACGAGCAGCGCGCGGGCCTGGCGCATGTGCCGCATCGCCTCGCGGGCCCGGTCGAACGCCGCGTCGCGCGTCTCGCCGTCGTGCACGATCGCGGCGCCGACGCAGACACCGACCTGGCGTACCTCGTCGCCGACGGCCATCGGCGCGCGGACGACGTCGGCGAGGCGTTCGGCGATCGCCTCGACCTCGCGCTCGTTGATGAGGGCGGAGCAGAGCACGCCGACGGTGCGCGGCGCGACGGCGACGACGCTGTCCCACGGGCGGATGGCGCGTTCGAGACGCTGCACCGCGACCTGGTAGTCGCCGATGGTGAGGCTGCCGGTCACGGCCTCGAGGCCGAGGACGAACGTCGCGGCGACCGCGCCGCCCGTCACGGCGGTCTCGACGACGGTGCGGCGGTCGGTAGTGGTCACGGATTGCCTCCCAGCGGCTACCGAGAAGCATCAACCGCGACCGCGGGCACGAACATGGCGAGAACGGACTATTTCCGACGCCGCCCGTTCCTCGCGTTCTGTGCAGCCCAGGCGCCCCTCTCACGCGTGGTGATCTTCACAGAACGAGGTGGGGCGGCTCCAGGTCGTCGGCCACGGCCAGCCGCGCGTCGGGGACGGCGAGGCGTTCGGGGTGGCCGGGCGCGATCCAGCCGACGCCGCGGGCGAGCAGCACGCGGGCACGTTCGGGCAGCTGCGGCCCGGCGAACAGGTAGCCGTGCGCGCGGTCGCACTCGAGCTCGCACAGGCGGGCGCCCTCCGACCAGGACTCGACGCCCTCGGCGACGACTTGGAGGCCGTGGGCGTGGGCGAGGCGGATGACCGAGGCGACGATCGCGTCGTCCTCGACGTCGAGGCCGACGCCGCGGACGAACCGCTGGTCCAGCTTCACGGTGTCCAGGGGCAGCTCGTCGAGGTGGGAGAGCGCGGAGTACCACGTGCCGAAGTCGTCGAGCGCGATCAGGATGCCGGCCTGCTTCAGCGCGGCGAGCACGCCGCCCATCGCGGCCAGGTCGGAGCCGAGCGCGGTCTCGCGAACCTCGAAGCCGAGCCGGCCGACCGGCAGGCCGGAGGCGCGGACCAGCGCGACGGCGTAGTCGGCGAAGCCCGGAGCGGCGAGCTCGGTGGCGGAGATGTTCAGCCAGAGCTGCTTGCCGGCCGCGGCGCGCGCGGCGGGCAGCCGCTGCCAGAGCAGCGCCTCGCGCAACGCCTCCTGCACGACCCAGCGACCCAGCTCGACGATGAAGCCGCTCGCCTCGGCGGCCGGCAGGAACTCGGCCGGCCAGAGCAGGCCGCGGTCGGGGTGCTGCCAGCGGATCAACGCCTCCATGGCCACGACCTCGCCGGAGGCGAGGTCCACCTCGGGCTGGTAGTGGAGGACGAACTCGCCCGCGTCCAGGGCTGCGCGCATGGCCGCGACCAGATCGACGTCGTACGCCGTCATTCGGTTCTCCCGTCGGCACCGTGACGAGAGTGTGCCGCCTTTGTGGCCCCCGCGTCACCATCCGGACTGACTAGTCCGCAGCCGCGGTGCCCGACGGCGTCAGCGCGAGAGCCTCCGCCACGCGCCGACGCGGTGGAAGCCGCAGGACAGCGCGAGCGGCAGCGCGTCCTGCTCGGCGGAGGCGTGGGCGAACTCGGCGCCCGCCGCGCGCCCGGCGCCGATCGCGGCGTCGACCAGCGCGCGCCCGAGCCCGGCCGACCGGTGAGCGGGCTCGACCACGAGCCCGAAGAGCATCGCGCTGCGCTGCTGGCGGCGTACGCCGACGGTCGCGACCAGCCGGCCGTTCGCGTCGCGGGCCCCGAACAGCCACGCGGGCGCGGCCCGGACGAAGAAGTCGTCGCCGTAGCACGACTCGACCAGCGCGGCCGAGGCGTTGCCGGACGCCAGCAGCACGGCACGCAGCTCGGGCAGGTCGGCGACGGTGAGCGCCTCGACCGCGTACCCCTCGGGTGCCCGGTGCGGCTCGGTGTCGCGGCCGGGGTGGACGAGCTGCGCCATGACCGACTCGGTCCACCAGCCCGCGGCCTCCAGCGCGCGGGTCGTGACGAGGTCGTCGGCGCGGACGCTCACCTCGACCACCTCGGGCGAGGCGGCGAGCGTACGGACCAGGGCATCGGTGTCGACCGGGCCGTGGACCCAGACGATCGGCGCCGCGCCGGCGAGGACGCCGACGACGCCCGGGCGGAGCAGCAGCGTCGCGGCGTCGGCGCGGGCCGCGCAGGAGCGGGTCAGCTCGTCGGCGACGTCCGCCCAGCCGGCGGGCGCGGAGCGGGTGGGAACGGGGAGCTCGAGGAGCGAGGTCATGTGCTCAGCCCCAGTCCGTCGCGGACCAGGCGTTGCCCGACCACGCATTGCCGGACCAGGCGTTGCCCGACCACGCGTTCCCGCTCCAGGCGTTGCCCGACCAGGCGTTGCCGCTCCAGGCGGTCGCGGACCAGGCGTTGCCCGACCACGCGTTGCCCGACCAGGCGGCGCCGCTCCAGGCGTTGCCCGACCAGGCCGCGCCGGACCAGGCGGCACCGTTGAAGTCGCCGCCGTTCCACGAGGTGCCGGTGGCCGAGCCGACGGCCCACGTCGCGGCGTTCCACGCGTTGCCGAAGATGTCGCGCTCGCCGGTCAGCGTGGACGTGCCGTCGGTGACGTGGACGCTGCCGCGCGACGCTTCGAGGGAGCCGAGGCCGGTGGCGAACCCGAGCTGCAGGGCCAGCAGCGGCCTGGTGCCGACCGCCTTGACCATGTCGGGAACGCCGGCACCGAGCGCCTTGGCGGCCACCGGCACCACCGACGTCGACATCAGCGCGCGCTTGACCTGGTCGGGTGTGGCGCCCGCGTTCTTGCCGAGGTACAGCGCCGCGAGGCCGGAGACGACGGCCGCCGACTGCGAGGTGCCCGACCCGCGGAAGAACCGGCTGCCGACGACCGCGCTCGGGTGCGTCTGGTCGATCCGCGAGCCGGGGACGCGCAGCCCGAGGACGTGCATGCCGGGCGCGATCAGGTCGACCTTGCGGGTCGTGCCGGTCTGGACCCAGGCCGGGACGGTGTCGTTGTCGACGTTGTCGGTGTCCATCGGGTCCTCGGCGCCGACCGCGATGACGAGCGGGTCCTGCGCCGGGTTGGACAGCCGCTGCCGGTTGGCGCCGTCGTTGCCGCTCGCGACGACGACCACAATGCCTGCGCGCCAGGCGTTCTCGACCGCGAAGCAGAGCGGGTCGATGCTCGGGTCCTGCCGCGAGTCGGTGCCATAGGAGAGGTTCAGGACGCGGATGTTGAAGCCGGGGTCAGCGCGGTGCGCGACCACCCAGTCGATCGCGGCGATGACCTGCGAGACGTCGGTCGCGCCGTCGTTCGACGCGACCTTGACGCTGACGATCCGCGCGTCGGGCGCGATGCCCGTGAAGCGGTGGGTGCTCGGGGCGTTCGCGTAGTCGGCGCCGGTCCCGACCGCGTCGCGGCCCGCGATGATCGAGGCCATGTGCGTGCCGTGGCCGTTGGTGTCGAGGTGGATCTGCTGCGGGCTCTGCGACTCGAACGACAGGTCCGGGCCGTGCACGACGTTGCCGCTGGCCAGGCCGGGCACCGGCGAGACGCCGCTGTCGATCAGCGCGACGTCGACGCCCTTGCCGGTCGTCTTGGCCCACGCGTCTTTCGCCTTGGTGACCTGCGCGACGTTGTAGACCGAGCCGTCGTCCTCGGCGACGTCGTAGCCGAGCGCCGGGTCGACGGCGAAGAGCCGGCCGGTCGCGTCGGCGGTGACGGCGCGGACGCCGTTCGCGCGGCGCAGCCCCGGGACGGCGGAGGCGGGAACGACGGCGGCGACGCCGTTGACGATGGGCAGCGTCCTGGTGACCCGGCCGCCGGCGGCGCGGACGGCCGCGGTGACGGTCATGGCGTCGCTCGTGCCGGAGACGATCACGGCCTGCCTGGTCACGGCGGCGCGCGCGGGCACGGCGGTGAGTGCCATCCCGGCGAGGACGAGGACGGGCGCGACCCGGGTGGCCACCCGGATGCGTAGCGGTCTCGTGGCGAGCATGCGACTCCACCCAAACGTCGTGAACACGTTCAGGGGCGGTCTCACCACTGACTCCCCGCACCCGGCGTCCCGAAGGACAGGTGACCGGCATACCCGGCGCGGATCGACGTCTCCCTGCGGGCTCACCTGCTGAACCCGCATTACGTATCGGCCCGCGCCCACGCCGTTCCACAGAGCCGCGGAGCGCAACTTCGCGCGGCCGAACGGCCTACGTCGCGGCCGCGACCGCTCCCGCCGCCTGGTCGAACCACGCGATCCGCGGGTCCCGCCGGAACCACGAGAGCTGCCGTCGCGCGAAGCGCCGCGTCGCCTGCTTGGTGTGCTCCCGCGCGTGCTCCTCGGTGGTGGCGCCGTCGAGGAACGCGAGGACTTGCTGGTAGCCGAGCGCGCGGCGCGCGGTGACGCCGTCGCGCAGGCCGGCCTCGGCGAGGTGCGCGACCTCGGCGACGAGACCGCGTTCCCACATCTCGTCGACGCGGGCCTCGATGCGTTCGTCGAGGGTCGCCATCTCCGGGGCGATCCCGACGTACGACGTGTCGTAGACGGAGGCGGCGTACGTCTCCATCCCCGGCCCCTCCGAGAACGGCCGGCCGGTCAGCTCGATGACCTCCAGCGCGCGAACGGTGCGGCGGACGTTGGCGGGCCCGATCCGTTGCGCCGCAACGGGGTCGAGGCCGCTCAGCCGCGCGTGCAGGGCATCGGGGCCGTGCGCCGCGCCCTCCGCTTCGAGGCGTTCGCGGATCGCCGCGTTGGTGCCGGGGAACTCCAGCGCGTCGAGCGCAGCCCGGACGTAGAGCCCGCTGCCGCCGACGAGGACTGCTGTCCTGCCGTTCTGTCGCAGCCTGTCGAGCGCGTCCCTGGCCAGCGCCTGGTAGGTCGCGACGTTCGCGGTCACGGTGACGTCCCAGACGTCGAGCAGGTGGTGCGGGACACCGCGGCGTTCGTCCTGCGTCAGCTTGGCGGTGCCGACGTCCATGCCGCGGTAGAGCTGCATCGAGTCGGCGTTGACGACCTCGCCGTGGAGCCGTTCCGCGATCCGGAGAGCGGCCTCGGACTTGCCCGCGGCGGTCGGGCCGACGACGGCGACGACGTCAGGCACGCGACCACGTCGCGACGAGGTAGCCGACGCCGTACGGGGCGGCGTCGTACGTGACCTCGCCCCGGTACGTGCCGGTGCCGGCCGCGCCCGCGAGGACCTGCCAGGCGGCGCGGCCCGCGACGAGCAGCGCCGCGTCGTCGGCCGGGTCGAGGGCGAGCAACGCTGCCGGGTCGGCGTCGCGCAGCGCCCTCACTACGGCGGCGTCGTACGGCGCCGCGCGCGGGTCGACGTACCCCGGCGCCTTCTCGTCGCGCCGCGCGCTGCCGTCGCCCATGACGAGCAGGGCGACGTCGTGTTCCGCGAGCTGCGCTCCGAGGGCGGCGGCGTCCTGCGGGGACGCGTTCGCGGCGATGCCCTGGTACGTCGCGCCCGGCGCCAGCCACGCGCCGATCGCGAGGGCCGGCGGCAGGTCGGGCGCCTCGTAACGGCGCGTCTCCGGGGCCGCGCCGACGACGACCAGGTCGTACCCCCGCAGCGTCTCGACCGCCGCGCGGCAGGCGGCGCGCAGGTCGTCGGTCTCGTGCGCCGCGCCGCCCGCGACCTCGGGGACGAGCAGCGGCGGGTGCGGGCAGACGGCGGCGGCGGCGAGCACGACGGCATCCTCCCGTACCGGAGAGCCGCCCCCCGCCGGTACGGTGTCCCGGTGACGAACGAGTGGGGCCGCGTGGCCGAGGACGGGACGGTGTACGTCCGCACCGCCGACGGCGAGCGCGCGGTCGGTTCCTGGCACGCGGGCGACCCCGAGGCGGGGCTCGCGCACTTCGCGCGGCGCTACGACGACCTCGCGACCGAGGTGTCGTTGCTCGAGGCCCGGCTCGCCTCCGGCGCGGGAAACCCCTCGCAGACGCAGGCCAGCCTGCTGCGCCTGCGCGCGTCACTGGACGAGGCGGCCGTCGTCGGCGACGTCGAGGCGCTGCGTTCGCGGATCGACGCGGCGCTCGCCCGCGCGAAGGGGCGGCTCGCGGAGGCGCAGGTCGCGCGCGCGGCCGCGAACGCCGGCGTGCTCGACAGCCGCCGCGCGCTCGCGGACGAGGCCGAACGCGTCTCGCTCTCCTCGGAGTGGAAGGCCTCCGGCGACCGGCTGCGCGCGATCGTCGAGGAGTGGAAGGCGCTGCCCGCCGGGCCGAAGTCGGCCAAGGCGACGGAGACCGAGCTGTGGCAGCGGATCGCGGCGGCGCGCAAGGCGTTCGACAAGCGGCGGGACGCGCACTTCGCGGCGCTGGAGACGCAGCGTGAGTCGTCGAAGGAGCGCAAGGAGGCGTTGATCCGCGAGGCGGAGTCGTTGAGCGAGTCGACCGAGTGGTCGCCGACCGCCGCGCGGTACAAGGAGCTGATGGCGTCCTGGAAGGCCGCGGGCCGGGCGGCGCGCGGCGTGGACGACGCGCTCTGGACGCGGTTCAAGGCGGCGCAGGACGCGTTCTTCGCCAGGCGGAACGAACACCTCGCGACCCGCGACGCCACGACGTCGGCGGCCGTCGCCGCGAAGGAGGCGCTGCTCGCCGAGGCGGAGGCGCTGGAGCCCGAGCGCGACGTCGCGGGGGCCCGCGCGCGGCTCGCCGACATCCTCGACCGCTGGGAGAAGGCCGGCCGGGTGCCGCGCGAGGCCGAGACGCGGCTCGACACCCGGCTGGCGGCCGCCGAACGCCGCGTTCGCGACGTCGGCGAGACGCGCCGCGAGGCCGAGCGCCCGCCGCCGCCGAACCCGCTCGTGATCCGGTTGAAGGAGTCGTTGGAGCAGCTCGACAAACGCGTTGCGCGGGCCCGCGCGGCCGGTGACGAGAAGGCCGCCGCGGCCGCCGAGGCCGAGGCGGCGACCAAGCGCGAGTGGCTCGCGCAGGCCGAGCAGTCGGCGCCGGGCGCCACCGAGGTGCGGACCCGCCGCGCGCCCGGGCCGAAGAAGGTCGTCAACACCTCCGGCTGGCGCCCCGACCCGGCGTAGCGCGCCGCCGCCGAAGCGGCCGGCGTAGGCCCAACTGTGCAGCCCAGGGGCCCCCTCTCGAGCGTGGTGAGCTTCACAGAACGCGTCTTGCGCGCACTACTGCGCTTCGTGTACTACTGTGCGTAGCGGAACGTCGGGTCGGCGGAGGGATGCGGATGGACACCAGCCAGCTGCTCAAGGGGGTGCTCGACGTCGCGGTGCTCGCCGTCGTGGCCGACGCGGACGGGTACGGCTACGACGTCGTGCGCCGCCTCCGCGCCGCGGGTCTCGACGACGTCGGCGACGCGAGCGTGTACGGCACGCTGCGGCGGCTCTACCAGGGCGGCAACCTGACGTCGTACGTCGTCCCCTCGGACGAGGGCCCGCACCGCAAGTACTACGCGATCAACGACGCGGGCCGGGCCCTGCTGGAACGTTCCACCAAGACCTGGACCGCGTTCGCGGACACGATGGGCTCGGTGCTCCGCACCGGCCGGGGGGAGGCGGCATGACCACCACGCTGACCAGCGACGCCGCGAACTACTTCGCGGCCGTCTCGGCCGAGCTGGCGGACCTGCCGGAGGAGGACCGCGCGGAGCTGCTCGAGGACGTCGAGCAGCACCTCGCCGAGGTCGCCGCCGAGGGCACGGGGCCGCTCGAACACCGCCTCGGCACGCCCGGGGCGTACGCCGCGGAGCTGCGTGCCGCGGCCGGGCTGCCGCCGCGCGGCGCGCGGCCCGGCGCGAGCCTGTTCGCCGCACCCGTGGATCGAGCGCGGCGGCTGGTCGAGCGGGTCAGGGGCACGCGCGCGTACGCCGAGGTCAGCGCGTTCGCGCCGGAGCTGCGGCCGGCCTGGTGGGTGGCCCGCGCGTACCTCCTGGTCGCGGCACTCTCGCTGTCGCAGAACGATGCCCTGCGCGACGTCGTCCCGGTCCCGCACGTGTTCGGCAGCGCGCTGCTCGGGCTGGTCTCGGTCGGCGCGGGCGTCGTCGTGTCGGTCCGCGTCGGCCGGCGGCGGACGTGGGGCGGGTGGCGCCGCTGGGGTCTCGCCGCCGCGAACACCGCCGCTGTCGTCGCCGCCCTGACCGTCGCCGCCAACGTCAGCGACCGGGCGGGTGGGCGGTTCTACTACCCGAGCGAGAACGTCGGGTCCGGGACGCTCACCGGCCCCTACGGCGAGGTCACCAACGTGTTCCCGTACGACTCCCACGGGCAGCCGCTGACAGGCGTGTACCTGTTCGACCAGAACGGCAGCCCGCTCGGTGACATGGTCTACTGCGCCGACCTGTGCGACGGGCGGGCGTACACGTTCCCGCTGGACCGGCCGTTCCTCGACCGGTACGGCAAGGCGGTCCCGACGCTCCGGCCGCCGGTCGTGCTGCCCGGCGTCACGCCGACGCCGACGCCGGCACCCACGCCGGCCGCGTCGGCGAAGCCGACCGCCAAGCCGGCGCCCCACCCGACCCCGACGCCTTAGCCGGCGGGTACGCCGACGCCGGGCATGCCGAGCGGCACGCCGGCAGCGCGCGGAGTCTCGAACGCGTCACCCGCCCGCGTCCGCCGGTGCGCGAGCAGCGGCCCCTCCGCGAGCAGGTGGTGGGGGGCGGCGTACGTCACCACGGTCTCGACCACGTCACCGGGCCGCACCTGCGGCGACCCCGCGAAGTGCACGAGCCGGTTGTCGCGCGCGCGCCCGGAGAGCCGCCCGGTCCCGGCGTCCTTGCGCCCCTCCCCCGTCGCGACGAGCAGCTCGACCCGCCGCCCGACCTGCGCCCGGTTCTCCGCCCAGGAGACCTCCTCCTGCAGCGCGACGAGGCGCTCGTACCGCTCCTGCACGACGGCCTTCGGCACCTGGCCGTCCATCGTCGCGGCCGGCGTGCCCGGCCGTGGCGAGTACTGGAACGTGAACGCGCTCGCGAACCGCGCCTCGCGCACGACGCGCAGCGTCTCGGCGAAGTCCGCCTCGGTCTCGCCGGGGAACCCCACGATGACGTCGGTCGTGATCGCCGCGTCGGGGATCGCGTCGCGGACGCGCGACACGATGCCGAGGAAGCGTTCCTGCCGGTACGACCGCTGCATCCGCCGCAGCACCGCGTCAGAGCCGGACTGCAACGGCATGTGCAGGTGCGGCATGACGTTCGGCGTCTCCGCCATCGCGGCAATGACGTCGTCGGTGAAGTCCTTCGGGTGCGGGCTGGTGAAGCGCACGCGTTCGAGGCCCTCGACCGCGCCGCAGGCGCGGAGCAGCGCGGCGAACGCCCCGCGGTCGCCGAGGTCGGAGCCGTAGGAGTTGACGTTCTGGCCGAGCAGCGTGACCTCGAGAACGCCGTCGTCGACGAGCGCGCGCACCTCGGCGAGGATGTCGCCGGCCCGGCGGTTGCGCTCCCTGCCGCGCAGCGAGGGGACGATGCAGAACGTGCACGTGTTGTTGCAGCCGACGGAGATGGAGACCCAGCCCGCGTACGGCGACTCGCGCCGGGTGGGCAGGGTGGAGGGGAACGTCTCCAGCGCTTCGAGGATCTCGACCTGCGCCTCGGCGTTGTGCCGGGCGCGGTCGAGAAGCGCTGGGAGAGAGCCGATGTTGTGCGTCCCGAATACCACGTCGACCCACGGCGCCTTGGCGGTGATGGTGCCGCGGTCCTTCTGCGCGAGGCAGCCGCCGACGGCGATCTGCATGCCGGGGTGCGCCTTCTTCACCGGGAGCAGGTGGCCGAGGTTGCCGTACAGGCGGTTGTCGGCGTTCTCCCGGACGGCGCAGGTGTTGAACACGACGACGTCGGCCTGCGCGTCGTCCGCGGCGCGGACGTAGCCGGCGCCTTCGAGCAGGCCGGCGAGACGTTCGGAGTCGTGCTCATTCATCTGGCACCCGTAGGTGACTACCTCGTACGTCCGGGTGTCCACGACGCACCAGGGTAGAGCGCGATGCCCGCCGCCGCGACCACGACCAGCGGCGCGAGGACCAGCATCCGTCGCGCGTCCCGGCTCAGGGCGAGGCGGCGGGGCTCGCCGTCGACGCGCAGGGTGCGTTCCCACGCGCCCTTGTCGACGCGGTCGCCGACGTCCAGCGTCCGCGCGAGCGCCGCGTCGACGTGCACCGACCGGCCGTTCACCGACACGAACCACACGTCGTCGATGCCACGGTGCTTCTCGGTAACCAGGCGGATGTCCGTGACCGTGCCGTGCCAGCGCAGCGGGATCGCGGACCGCGCGACCATCGCCCACGCGCCGAACCCGGCGAACGCCACGACGCCCGCGAGCAGGACGCTCGCCGCGCCGTTACGCGAACGCATAGTGGAACCCCGCCAGCAGGAACACGACGCCCGCCACCGCCGCGAGGACCGGGTCCGCAGCGCGCCGCGCGTCGAGGAACCCGGCGCAGGCCAGCGCCGCGCCGACGCTCTGGTTGGCGAAGTCGACCGGGTCGAACTCCGCGTACCTGAAGATCGTCGCCTCGGTGCCGACGCCGAGCAGCACCGCGACGGCGACGACCGCGACGACCCGCCACGGGTCCGGCCCGGCGATCGCGAGGACGAGCGCGAGCAGGAGCAGCGTCGCGCCCGCACCCGCGAGCAGGTGCCCGGGGTAGTCGGGCCGGTCGGGGAACGCCGTCCGGTACGCGAACCCGGCGGCCGCGACGGCTGCCACGGCGGCGACGCCGCGCCACGCGAGCGCCGTCACTCGACGATGTCGTCCTCGGGCAGCGGGCCGAAGTGGTTGACGACCGGCAGGTACGGCTCGGGGTCGCCGCTCCACTCGTACGCCAGCACCTGGCGCCGGCCGCGCCGCCCCGCGAACGCGCGGAACAGCTCGAACGAGTCGGCCACCCGCAGCGTCACCGGCGGGTCCTCCGCCGTCTCGAACTCGAAGTCCGGCGCCTCGATCCGCAGCGCGGGCAGGCCGCGTTCCTTCAGCGCGTAGGAGAGGCCGACGGCGTACCCCTTGCGCGCCACGGCGTACGCCTCGCTGTCGCGCCCGCCCGGCACGCCGAGCGCGCCGCGGACGTCGTGCTCGTGGGTGACCAGGTCGATGAGCAGCGTGCGGGAGAGGCCCTTGGGTGCGTCGTTCAGCATCGGCTCGAACGTCGCCGCCTCGCGCGCCCACTCGTCGAGGACGTCGTTGGTCTTGGCGTCGCGGCGGCGCTCGACCTGGGCCTGCGTCCACGCGTCGGTCGCGGCGCCGTCGACGCGGCCGGCGTTGACGTCGGCGGCGACGCCGGTCGAGTGCGCGACGACGTCGTGCACCGTCCAGCCCGGGCAGCCGGGGACGGCGCGCCGCGCCTGGTCCTCGGGGAGGTCGCGGACCAGCTCGTCGATGCGGGTGCGGACGTCGTTGTACAGCTCGGCGGGGGTCATCCGGCGCGCACGAACAGCTCGAGCTGGATGTTGTCCGGGTCGCGCAGCACGAGGACGTTGCCGTAGAACGCGTCCTCGATCGGCGACGCCGTCACGCCCTTGGCCGCGAGATGCTCGGCCCAGCGGACCAGCTCCTCGCGGTCGTTCACGGCCAGCGACAGGTGGTCCAGCCCGGTCGCCCGCTCGTCGAACGCCGTGCCCGTGCCCGCCTCGTGCTGCGAGAGCCCGACCATCAGGCCGCTGCCGGGGTGGGCCAGCAGCATCCGGCGCAGACCGGGCGCGTCGGTCGGCATGACGAGGACGAAGCCGAGCACGTCGGTGTACCACGCGACGCTGCGGTCCAGGTCGGTCACGGACAGGCCGACGTGCGACACACCGGTGAAGTCGGGCACGTGCGCTCCTCTGTAGGGGTTACTTGGCGTACTCCGTCGCGCGCGACTCGCGGACGACGGTCACCCGGATCTGGCCAGGGTAGGTCAGCTCGTCCTCGACCTGCTTCGCGATGTCGCGCGCGATGACCTGGGCCTGGATGTCGTCGACCTGGTCCGGCAGCACCATGACCCGGATCTCGCGCCCGGCCTGCATCGCGAACACCTTCTCCACGCCCGGCTTCGCCGTCGCGATCTCCTCGAGGCGTTCCAGCCGCTTGACGTAGGACTCCAGGCTCTCCCGCCGCGCGCCGGGGCGGCCGCCGCTGATCGCGTCCGCGCTCTGCGTCAGCACTGCCTCCACGGTTCGTTGCTCGACCTCGCCGTGGTGCGCCTCGATCGCGTGCGCGACGTCCTCGCTCTCGCCGTACTTCCGCGCGATCTCGGCGCCGATCAGGGCGTGGCTGCCCTCGACCTCGTGGGTCAGCGCCTTGCCGAGGTCGTGCAGGACCGTACAGCGCTTCACCAGCGGCACGTCCAGCCGCAGCTCGGCGGCCATCACGCCGGCGATGTGCGCGGCCTCGACCAGGTGGCGCAGGACGTTCTGGCCGTACGACGTGCGGTACCGCAGGCGGCCCAGCAGCGTGACCAGCTCGGGGTGCATGTCGGTGATGCCGACCTCGAGCATCGCGTCCTCGCCGGCGCGGACGACGAGCTGCTCGACCTCGACCTTGGAGCGTTCGTACATCTCCTCGATCCGCTGCGGGTGGATGCGGCCGTCGAGGACCAGCTTGTCGAGGGTGAGCCGGCCGACCTCGCGGCGGACCGGGTCGAAGCAGGACAGCAGCACCGCCTCGGGCGTGTCGTCGATGATCAGGTTCACCCCGGTGATCGACTCGTACGCGCGGATGTTGCGGCCCTCGCGGCCGATGATCCGGCCCTTCATGTCGTCGCTCGGCAGGTGCAGCACGCTGACGACCGACTCCGCGGTCTGGTCGCTCGCGACGCGCTGGATCGCCAGGGTGACGATCTTGCGGGCCCGCTCCTCGCCCTGTTCCGTCGCCTGCTTCTCGATGTCCCGCACGATCACCATCGCGTCGCGCTTCGCCTGGTTCTCGATGTGCGCGACCAGCTCGGCCTTGGCGTCGGCGGCGGTGATGCCCGCGGTGCGTTCGAGGATGAGGCGGCGTTCCTCCTCGACGTCCTTCAACGCGGCGGTCTTGCGGGCCAGGTCGGCCTCGGCCTGGGCCAGCTCGCGGTCCCGCGCCTCGACGCGGCGCTGCTCGGCGTCGAGGCGTTCGTCGCGCTCGGCGATGCGCTGCTCGCGTTCGTGGAGGCGTTCCTCCCGGCGGTCCAGGTCGGTCCTGGCGACCCTCGCCTCGGCCTCCGCCTCGGTGCGGGCCTGGGCGGCGGCCGTCGTCGCGGCGCTGGCGGCGGTGCCGGCCGCGGCCTGGGCGGCGGCCTCGGCCTCTCTTCTCA
Organism: Frankiaceae bacterium; assembly: GCA_030840645.1. Lineage (GTDB taxonomy): Bacteria > Actinomycetota > Actinomycetes > BP-191 > BP-191 > BP-191. Next base: position 2,307 of record JAVEEC010000050.1, on the reverse strand, counting down.
GCGCGCCGGCCGCCGTCTCCGCGGCGGCGCGGATCGCGGCGGCGTCCGCCTCGGCCAGCGCTACCGCGGCGGCGGCGGTCCGCCGTGCCTCACCGGGGTCGCCGGCGGCCCGTCCGGCGCCGCGGCTGCGTACGACGGCGTACGCGGCAGCGCCCCCGAGCAGGATCCCGGCGACGATGCCCAGCACCAGCTCCACGACGCCTCCGCTCGACTCGGTCGGCCCCGGTCGCGGCGGTCGCCGCGTACGGTCGGACAGTGAGTCGACCTCGCGGTCGGGTGGCGCCGGCCCGCGGGTCGTGGCGGGCCGTACTGAGGAACGTGCCGTGCGGCGTTCGGTCGCCGGGTTCGGAATTCGGGGGTGAAACTGTCGGGTCCAGCTATCGGTCACCGCGCGGGCGCGGGTAGGTCAACTCACCAGCCCGGACGTTAGGCGTGGCGATCTTGGCGGTCAAGCGCGCCGCTACCGCCCGGCCGCGGCCACGTACGCGCCGGTGGCGGGTTCCGGGTTGCGGTGGTGGACCACTACGTCCGTCGCCAGCCCGGCCACGAGCCGGAGCACGATCAGCAGGAGCAGCATCCGCACGGCGCCGAGCCGCCGGTCCGAGGCGCCGGCGCGGCCGGTGGAGAACGCGCCGCCGAACAGCAGGTACAGCCCCAGCGCGACGACGGTCCCGAACGCCCAGAACCATGCCCACTTGGTCAGCCACCGCGGCTGCGGCGAGACGATCAGCAGCAGGGTCCCGAGCAGCGCCGCGAGGGGCAGCCCGGCCGAGAGCGGGAACGGCACGCGGGGCCGCTCGACAGCGCCGAACGTCACCGAGCCCGGGTGGGCGGCGACGTAGGGCTGCCGCCGTACCGCGAACGCGATGTCGTCGCCGGGCGCGACGGGGCTGCGCGACTCGTAGCGACCGCCGTCGCGGGTCCGCCACCGCACGTACGCGGCGAACCCGCGGCTCGGGGTGTGGTCGGGCGTGGCGTCGACCCGTACGACGCGGCCGGCGGCGGCGTCGCGGAGCACCGCGTTCTGGTCGTCGACCCACCGCGGACCGGCCGTCGCGACAGTGGCCGTGATCGCGCAGAGGACGACGATCGCCAGTGCGAGCGCGAGCCGGACCGCGCGCTCGACCGGCGGGGTCTCGCGCAGCGCGGCGCCGGTCCACTCGTGGTGCTCGCCGGGTGGGACTCGGGTGGCGGACATGGGCGGGCCGGGGTACGGCTCGCCGGGACCGGTGTGCGGGGCGAGGTACGGCTCGACCGCGGTCGGTGCCCCCTCCCCCTCGGTCATGGCCGCGGAGTCTGTCAGAACTCCGAGCCGGCGTCCGCCAACGCCTCCCGAACGACGCTGTACGCGAGCCCGCTGCCGTACCCCTTGCGGGCGAGCATGCCGACCAGCCGGTTGACCTGCTTGTCGCGGTCCAGACCGCGCACGCCGGACAGCTTGCGGGCGACCAGCTCGGTGGCGCGGGCGCGTTCGTCGTCGTCGCTGACGACGGCCACCGCGTCGGCCACGTCCTCGTCGCCGACGCCCTTGCGCCGTAGCTCGGTCGCGAGCGCGCGACGGGACAGCCCGCGGGTACGGCGCTGGCGTTCGACCCACGACGCCGCGAACGACGCGTCGTCCACCAGCCCCACCGCGTCCAGCCGCGACAGCACCTCGGCCGCCGCCTCCACCGGGATGCCCCGTCGCCGGAGCTCCGCCGCCAGCTCGCCCCTGGTACACGGACGGGCGGTCAGCATCCGCAGGCAGATCGCCCGCGCGGCCTCCACCGCGTTGGCCGGGTCGGCCGGGTCGGCCGCATCCTCGGGCGGTGGCCGCCCCGCCCGGCCCGGCGCTGCTCGGGACCGGGCGATCCCCGAGCCTCGTGAGTCACCCAAGCCGGCCGAGTCCCCGGAGCCGTCCGAGCCCGGACCGCCCCAACCGTCCAGGGTCGGGTCGGGCCCCGCGCGGCCGCGCGGCCCCGGCGGGTCCCCCCGCGGCGGGTCAGCCGCGGGCGGGTCGGGAACGACGCGGAGCCGGCGCGCGCGCGACCCGCCTCCCGCCATCCCCGCCGACCGCAGCGCCATCGCCCGCGTCCTAGAAGTCGACCGGCATGGGAACGACGTTGTCGAGGTCGATCGCGGGCGGGGCGAGCTTCGCCTTGATCTTGGCCTCGATCTCGTTCGCCAGGTCGGGGTTGTCCCGGAGGAACGACCGGGCGTTCTCCTTGCCCTGGCCGAGCTGGTCGCCCTCGTACGTGTACCAGGCGCCGGACTTCTTGATGAAGCCCTGGTCCACGCCGACGTCGATCAGCGAGCCCTCGCGGCTGA
>JAVEEC010000047.1 GCA_030840645.1 Frankiaceae bacterium | reverse complement strand
CTCCGGCGCCGGCAGTCCGTCCGACCCCCGCGCCACGGTCGGCACGGTCGGCACGACCGGCTCGATCGGCGGCGGCTCCATCCCGCGGTCGATGGCGTCGAGGTGCTCGCCGATCACGCGCAGCGGGAGGTAGTGGTCGCGCTGCATCCGCAGCACGTAGCGCAGCCGGGCCACGTCGTCGCGGGAGAACTTCCGGTAGCCCGCGGTGGTGCGGTCCGGCTCGACCAGGCCCTCGGTCTCCAGGAAGCGGATCTTGGAGATCGTGACGTCGGGGAAGTCCGCCCGGAGCTGTTCGAGGACCTGGCCGATGCTGAGGAACGCCCGTCGCGCCGCGCCGCTCACGCCGTCACCCGTCGCTCCGCGGGCCCGCGAAGAACACCAGCCGGAACTTGCCGATCTGCACCTCGTCGCCGCCGGAGAGGTCGGTCTGGTCGATGCGCTCCCGGTTGAGGTACGTGCCGTTGTGGCTGCCGACGTCGCGGACGGTGAACCGCCCGCCGTCGCGGCGGAACTCCGCGTGCCGGCGGGAGACCGTCACGTCGTCGAGGAAGATGTCGCTCTCCGGGTGCCGGCCGGCCGTGGTGACGTCCTTGTCGAGCAGGAACCGGCTGCCAGCGTTCGGGCCGCGCTTGACGACGAGCAGCGCCGAGCCGGCGGGCAGGCCCTCGACGGCGGCCGCGTCCTCGCCGCCGTGCTCCTCGTCGTGCTCGGTGTCCAGCGCCTGGATCGCGATGGTCGACGTCGTCTCGGCGGCCGACTCGCCGCCGCCGCGCGGCAGCGGGGCGCCGCAGTTCGCGCAGAAGTGGCTGTCGGGGGGGTTCTGCCGGCCGCACTTGGTACACAGCACGCGGGGTTGCCTCCTCCGTGGGGCCGCCGCGCGTCGGCGCGGGGTGCGAGCGAGGCTAGCCACACGCCGCACGAAGGGTCAACCAGAGGTACGAGGTTGTGGACGGAGCGACGTTATCCACCCTCAACTGGAGGGTGAGGGTTGAGCGTGGCTATGCGTGGTCCAGCGTGGCCTGGTACGCGGCGGCGTCGAGCAGCCCGTCCAGCGCGGCCGGGTCGGCTGGACGCAGTTCGGCGATCCAGCCGTCGCCGTACGGGTCGCTGTTGAGCAGCTCGGGCTGCTGGTCCAGCCGCTCGTTGCGGGCGACGAGCGCGCCGGCGACCGGGACGTAGACGTCGGAGACGCTCTTGGTGGACTCGACCTCGCCGAGCGTCTCGCCCGAGCCGACGTCCGAACCGACGCCGTTGACGGAGACGTAGACGATGTCGCCGAGAGCCTCCTGCGCGTACGCCGTGATGCCGACCCGCACGATCCCGTCCTCGTTGGGGGCGCTGACCCACTCGTGGTCGGTGGTGTAGCGGAGGTCCTCGGGGTACACGCGCGGCTCGCTTCCGGTCGGCGGGGTGGCCGCGGCGCTCAGTCGCGCCCGGCGGCGGCGCGAGCGTAGCGGGGCGCGGAAAGCGTCCGCAAGGCGTCCACCACGAGCCGGTCGCGCGGCACGATGGTGGCCGCGGCGCCGCTGCGCCCGGACACCGAGTCGATGACGCCGCCGGGGATGGCCATCGCGTCGGCGAGCGTGTGCGGGTCGCCGATCGCCCGGAACACGTACGGCGCCCGCAGCGGCTTGCCGTCGGCGAGCACGGACGGGCCGGAGTCGGTGAACCAGCTCAACGCGACCAGCCGCACGCCGTTGACCTGCATCGCCTCGGCGCCGGCGTCGCGCAGCTCCTGCATGGTGTCGAGCAGCACGTCGGCGGTGACCGTGTGCTCGGGGTCGGTCACGGTCACCTCGATGCCGGGCCCGGCGGCCGCGACGGTGCCGGCGAGGATCCGCAGCACGTCCTGCCGCCGCCGGCTCTCCTGCAGCGCGGCGGCGTCCTGGCCGGCGCCGCCGGTGAGCCGGTCCTTGGTGCGCTGGAGGTCGTCGATCTCCACCCGCAGCCGCTCGCCGCGGGCGTTGAGGTCGTCGAGGATGCGTACCAGGTCCTCCTGCCGCGCCGACGCGAACCCGGACGACTGCTGCGTCGTACGGAGCTGCACCACGAGCGCGAACCCGAGCACCGCGAGCGTGAGCCCGATGAGGAGCTGGCTGCGGCGCGGGTGCCGCCGGAGGGCGTTCATGCGCGGAACAGGTGCCGGCGGATGGCGGCGAGGTTCTGGAAGATCCGGATGCCGAGCACGACGATGACCGCCGTCGAGAGCTGGCCGCCCACGCCGAGCTGGTCGCCGAGGAACACCAGCAGCCCGGCGAGCAGCGCGTTCGACACGAACGACACGACGAACACCTTGTCGTCGAAGATCCCGTCGAGCAGCGCCCGCACGCCGCCGAACACCGCGTCGAGCGCGGCGACGACGGCGATCGGCAGGTACGGCTGAAGCCACAGCGGCACCACCGGCTTGAGCACCAGCCCCAGCACGACGCCGACGACGAGCGCCAGCCCGGGGATCACTCGGACCCCTGCGGTACGGCCTGCGCGTGCCGGAGCCTCGACGTCTCGCTCGCCGGGAGGTCGAGCCGCTTCGCCCGCGCGACGTCGAACCGTAGACCGAAGGCCGAGACCCAGGTACGGAACCGCCGCGCGGTCGCGCTGTCGCCGAACGCCGGCTCCATGACGTCCGGGTTGCCGATGGCACGGACGACGTACGGCCCCGTCACCGGGCGGTAGTCCACGAGGATGGCGTCGCCGGCCTCGCGGATCGCGGTGAGGGCATCGATCCGCCGGTCGTTGACGGCGACCGCCTCGGCGCCGGAGGCCCAGAGGGCGTTGACGATCGCCTGGAGGTTGAGGTCGGTGATCCGGCCGTCGTCCGCCGGGCCGTCGTCGAGCGTGACCACCAAGCCGGGGCCGCGTACGGCGGAGCCGCCGACCGCGATCTCCAGCCGGGCCAGCTCGTCGGCGAGCGCGCGGCCGGACACCGACTGCCGCAGCCGGGCGTCGCGGGCGG
>JAVEEC010000020.1 GCA_030840645.1 Frankiaceae bacterium | reverse complement strand
GCCGGGCTAGGGCCCGCGAATCCCGCACACAACGGGGCGTCAGCGGGGCTCGGTCAGCGCCGGTGCCACGTCGTCGCCGGTCAGCGCGCGCAGCTCGCCCCTCGTGGGCCGGCGTTCGTCGGCGAGGCGCAGCGCCTGGGTCTGCACGGCCTGCTCGAACAGCGTTCGCACCGCGCGGCCGTTGCCGAACCCCGGACCACGCGACGATGCCGCCAGCAGCGAACGGACCCGCGCCTTGGCCGACGCCGTTGCGGTGTACCCGGCGCCGCGGCAGAGCCCGGCGAAGATCGTGAGCAGCTCGTCGTCGGTGTAGTCGGGGAAGTCGACGGTGCGCGGCATCCGCGACCGCAGCCCGGGGTTCGCCGCGATGAAGCCGTCCATCTCGGCGGGGTACCCGGCCGCGATGACGACGGTGTCGTCGCGGTGGTCCTCCATCAGCTTCACGAGAGTGTCGATCGCCTCCTGGCCGAAGCCGCTGGCGGACCCGGCGTCGCGCGCCAGGGCGTACGCCTCGTCGATGAACAGGATGCCGCCGCGCGCCTTCTCGAACGCCGCCGCCGTCTTGATCGCGGTCTGCCCGACGTACTCCGCAACGAGCCCCGCGCGGTCGGTCTCCACGACCTGCCCCGAGGGAACGACGCCGAGCGCGGCGTAGATCCGGCCGATCAGCCGGGCGACGGTCGTCTTGCCGGTGCCCGGGTTGCCGCGGAACACCAGGTGGTAGCTCATCACCGCGACCGGCAGCCCGGCCGCGCGGCGCATCTTCTGCACGCGGACCAGCGCGGTCAGCTCCTTCACCTGCCGCTTGACGACGGCCAGCCCGACCAGCGCGTCGAGCTCCTTCAACGCCGCCCGCAACGCCGCCTCGCCGGACTTCGTCGTCGTCGGGTCCTTCGCCTTCGGCGCGCCGCTCGCGACCGGCTCGCCGGTGGCGGACACCTCGGTCCACGTGCCGTCGAGGGAGACGGTCCAGCGCCGGCCGCGCTCGTCCACGCCGACCAGCGGCGCGAGCCGCGCCGTCACGTCGGCGGCGGTCAGCGCACCCGTCTCGACCTTGCCGTGCAACGTCTCCCACGTCGCGGCCAGCTCGTAGAGCGTCCGCAGAGTGGCCTCGCCCACGGCTGGACTCCCCTCGGAGGTTTTGTCAGTGGCGGCCAGTATCGTTCGTGCCGTGCCGAACACGCGGAGCAGGGCCCCGATCGTCGTCGCCGTTGTCGTCGGCGTCGTGCTGATCGCCATCGTCCGCTCGCAGCTCGGCGGTGGTGACACGCCGAAGAAGGTGACGACCCCGCGCGGCGACTGCACGGTCGTCAACCTCGCCGCCTCCTCGGAGAAGGCCGCGCTGCTCAAGACGATCGCGACCGACTACAACGCCGGCAACCACACCGCCGCCGGCGCCTGCGTCCAGGTCGACGTCGTCTCCAAGGCGTCGGGCGGCGCGGCCGAGGCGCTCGCGCGCGGCTGGGACGAGGCCGTGGACGGCCCGCGCCCCGACGTCTGGTCGCCCGCGTCCAGCTCGTGGGCGGTCATCCTGCGCCAGCGCACGTCCGCGCGGGACAAGCCCGACCTGGTCCCCGGCGACAAGCCGAGCGACCTGCCGAGCGTCGCGCAGACGCCGTTGGTCCTCGCCATGCCGAAGCCGATGGCCGAGGCGCTCGGCTACCCGGCCAAGCCGGTCGGCTTCGGCGACCTGCTCGCGCTGTCCCGCGACCCCGCCGGCTGGGGCAGGCACGGGCACCCCGAGTGGGGGGCGTTCCGCCTCGGCAAGACCAACCCCAACTTCTCGACCTCCGGGCTGAACGCCACCATCGGCGCGTACTTCGCGGCGACCGGCGTCTCCAGCGACCTCACCGCCGCGAACGTCGCCGACCCCAAGACCGTCGCGTACGTGAAGGGCGTCGAGGCGTCGGTCGTGCACTACGGCGACACGACGCTGACGTTCCTCTCCAACCTCCAGGCCGCCGACGACCGCGGCCAGGGGCTGTCGTACATCTCCGCCTGCACCATCGAGGAGAAGAGCGTCTGGGACTACAACGAGGGCAACCCCACCGGCGACCCCAAGACCCTCGGCAAGCACCGCAAGCCCGGGGTGCCGCTCGTCGCGATCTACCCGAAGGAGGGGACGCTCTTCTCCGACAACCCCTACGTTGTCCTCCAGGCGCCGTGGGTCGACGACGCCAAGCGCGCGGCGGCCGCCGACTTCCTCACGTACCTGCAGGGCGACAAGCCGCAGCAGCGGTTCAAGGACGCGGCGTTCCGCGACTACAAGGGCCGCGCCAGCGACAAGGTCAGCGCGAAGAACGGCATGGACCCCTCCCAGCCGAGGCTGCGGCTCTCACCACCCGCGCCCGCCGTCCTCGACCTCGTGCAGAAGTCGTGGGACTCGCTGCGCAAGCGGGCCCGCGTCCTCGAGGTGATCGACGTCTCCGGCTCGATGGGCGAGGGCGTCGCCAAGGCGGGCAGGACCAAGCTCGACCTGGCCAAGGAGGCGGCGGTCCGCGCGCTGTCGCAGTACTCGCCCGACGACGAGGTCGGCCTCTGGGTGTTCTCCTCGAACGTCAACGGCAGGCCCGCGCCGTACGTCGAGCTGGTCCCGATCGCGCCCGTCCGGCAGAACCTCGCGGAGCTGTCCAAACGCATCAACAGCCTGGTGCCCAACGGCGGCACCGCCCTCTACGCGACCGCGCGCGCGTCGGTGAGCTTCGTCAAGCAGTCGTTCGACCCGCAGCGGATCAACGCCGTCATCTTCCTGACCGACGGCAAGAACGAGTACCAGCCGGACACCAACCTCGACAGCCTGCTCCGCGACCTCGTCACCGAGGACGAGTCGACGGCTGTGCGCGTGTTCACGATCGGCTACGGCGACGACGCCGACCTGCCGACGCTGTCGCGGATCGCCGCGGCGTCGCGCGGCGCGTCGTACGACGCGTCCGACCCGGCGTCGATCGACAAGGTGTTCACCGCCGTGATCTCCAACTTCTGAGATGGCGCTGCGCGACGAGGTCCGCGACCCGTGGTCGTACGTGCTCGGCGGTCTCGCGGGTGGCCTCGCCTGGGCGGTGCTCGCGCCGGTCGCGGCCGTCGCGCTGCCGGCCGGGGTCGCGGTGGGCGCGGCGGTGTTCGGCGCCAAGGTCCTCACGGGGGCGTTCACCGACCGCGGGCAGGAGCGGCAGCGGCGCCGCGGTGAGCGCCTCCTGCCGGTCATCGGCAGGACCGAGGAGGCGGCCTGGCTGGACCGGGCGCGCCGGGCGCAGGGGGCGTTCGACGACATCGCGCGCAGCGCCCCCCACGGGCCTGTCGCGGCGCGGGTCCGCGAGCTCGGCGCGCAGACCGACGACTCGCTGGCGTCGCTGGAACGCCTCGCCGGCCAGGCGTCCGCCGTCCGCGTCGCCCTCGGCCGGATCGACCCGCACCGGCTCGCGGCGGAGCGCGACCGGCTCGCGAGTACGGGCAGCGCCGACTCGCGGGTGGCGGTGGAGCGGGCACGTTCGGCGGCGGCGGTGCAGAGCCAGCTCGACGCGTACGAACGCCTCACGCTCGCGATGGCGACGATCCTCGCCCGGCTCGAGTCCGGCGCCCTCGGCCTGGAGGGGCTGGTCGCGCGCCTGGCCGAGGTGGTGGCGTTGACCGAGACGTCGGGTACGGCCTCGGACGGGCTCTCCCAGGTGGACGACCTGGCGGCCGAGCTGGAGGGGCTGCGCGCCGGCCTGGTGGAGGCCGAGGGCGTGTCGACCCGGGCCATCGAGGGGCTGGCGCCGCTGCCCGGCTCCGACCCCACTCCCACGACGCGGCCCGCACCGGGTAGCGTCCGCAACCGTGGGCGCGGGCGCGCCGGCGAGTAGACGGTCCCGGAGGACAGACAGGTGTTCGATCTTCTCAAGCGCGGCTGGGCCTACTTCGTCGCGGCGCTGTCCGGCAAGCTGGACGAGCGCGCCGACCCGAAGGTCCAGATCGAGCAGGCCATCACCGAGGCGAAGCGCCAGCACGAGCTGCTGTCGCAGCAGGCGGCCGCCGTTCTCGGCAACCGCCACCAGCTCGAGATGAAGCTCGACAAGCAGATGGACGAGGTCGAGAAGATGCAGGCGTCGGCCCGCCAGGCGCTGGTCCTCGCCGAGCAGGCCCGCGCCGCGGGCGACGAGAAGAAGGCCGGGGAGTACGAGTCGGCCGCGCAGTCGTTCGCGACCCAGCTCGTCGCGTCGGAGAAGGCCGCCGAGGACCTCAAGCACCTGCACGACGGCGCCATGGCGGCGTCGGAGAAGGCGAAGGCCGCCGTCGCCCAGAACGCCATGATGCTCCAGCAGCGCCTCGCCGAGCGGACCAAGCTCCTGAACCAGCTCGACCAGGCGAAGATGCAGGAGCGCGTCAACGAGGCCCTCAAGTCGGTCAGCGAGCTCTCCGTCCCCGGCAACACGCCGTCGCTCGACCAGATCAGCTCGAAGATCGAGGCGCGGTACGCGCGGGCCATGGGCGCGGGCGAGCTGGCCGAGTCATCCGTCGAGTCGCGGATGCTCGAGGTGCAGCGTTCCGCGCTCGACATGGAGGGCTCGCAGCGCCTCGAGGCGATCCGCGCCTCGATGGGCTTGAAGCCCGCGGCGCCTGCCGAGGCGGCTCCGGCCGCCGCCGAGACGGCGGCCGAGAAGCCTTCGCGCGCGCGGAAGCCGTAGCCTCGCCGGGTCGCTCCGGCGCATCTACACTGCGCCTGTGCTGCTGTTCGCGACGCGGCGGTCCTGCTACGCCATCGACCCGGGGCTCGGGATGCTGATGCAGCTCCCGGGCGGGACGGACTGCGGGCTACGGCAGGGCGTGTGGCACGCGGTGGCGTACGTCGAGCAGCCGAGGGCGGGGCATGCGTTCTTCTGCTCGGTCGCGCCGCGCGACGGCGGAGTGCCGGTCGCGATCAGGACCGGTCCTGTCGAGTGGGTCGGTCCCGAACCGCCGCTGATCGCGTACGCCGAGATCGTCGCCCCGGCGCCCGGCGCGTCACGACCTGTGCGGGCTGCGCGTCAGGGGTGACGCGGGGGCCGCACGCCGGCGGCGTCCCGCGGGACGGCTCGCGGTAGTGGCACGGCGGGTGCGTACGGCAGGGTGAAGCCGATGCGGGCGCCGCCGTCCTCGCGGTTCGCGGCGTGCACGGTGCCGCCCTGTGCCTCCACGAGCTGCCTGACGATGTGCAGGCCGAGGCCCATCCCCGCGTACTCGCGCCGGTCGACCGGGCCGGCCTGGAAGAAGCGCGTGAACAGCATGTCTTCGGTGCCCGCCGGGATGCCGACCCCGCGGTCGAGCACGTCGACGACGGCGTACCCGTCGCCGCCGCGGACGACGACGCGGACCTCGCCGCCGCGCGGGCTGTACTTCAGCGCGTTCTCCAGCAGCTGGCCGACGACCGGCTCGACCGAGGTCGGGTCGCCGAGAACGGGCGGGAGCCCGGCCGCGACGTCCACGACGATCCGGTGCAGCTCGGAGACGGTACGGAAGCCCTCCGCCGCGCCGCGGACCGCGGGTTCGAGGTCGAACGCCGCCGTCTCCAGCGAGTACCGCGCGGCGCCGGCGCGGGCGCCGAGCAGCAGGTGGTCGACCAGCGCGACCAGCGCGTCGGTCCGGTCGGCGACGGCGGCCAGCGCGTCGCCGCGTTCGGTGTCGGTGAGGCGCTGCCAGCTCTGGGCGAGGACGGCGACGTACCCCTTGATGACGGTGATCGGCGTCCGCAGCTCGTGGGACGTCGTCGCGAGGAACAGGTCCTTCGCCTCGTCCAGCGCCTTGGCCTTGGTGATGTCGCGGAAGCCGACGACGGTCTCGCCGTCGAGCGGTGACGTGAGGACCTCGATCCAGCGCCCGTCCGGCAGGCGGTGGTCGGTCGGGACCCGCGGCGGGCCGACGGGGAACGGCAGCGGGCCGCCGGTCACGGCGGCGGCGGGCAGGCCAGTGAGGGCCGCGGCGGCGGCGTTCCAGGCGCTGACCGCGCCGTCCGGACCGAGCACCGCCATGCCGTCGGCCATGCCGTCGATGACGGCCTGCTCGTGGTCGCGCGCGCGCACCACCTCGGCGTGGGTGGCGGCGTTCGCGAGCGCGGCGCCCGCATGCCCGGCGAGGAGCGTCGCGACGTCGATCTCGGCGGCGGTCAGGTGCCGCCCCGGCTGCGCGAACAGCGTGTACAGCGCCCCGCGGACCTCGCCCTGCCCCACGCTCGGGATGACGAGGAGGGTGTGCAGGCCGGGCACGGCCGCGGTGAGCTCGGCCATCCGGTGCGGGTAGAGCGAGAAGTCGGTGACGACCAGCGGCTCGCGGGTACGCAGCACCTCGGCCATCGACGAGCCGTCGACCGGCCAGCTCGCGCCGACCAGCGATGCCGGCAGCGCCTCCGCCGCCCGGATCGAGGCGACGCCGCCGGTGGCCGTGACGAAGCCGGCGGCGTTCGCGTCGAGCAGCTCGCGGGCGCTGTGGCAGATGCGGGGGAGCACGGCGTCGGGGTCGAGGTCGGCGTTCAGCTCGCCGACCAGGTCGGCGAGGCGTTCGACCCGGCGGGCCCGGTCGGCCAGCGCGGCCTGGGCGTGCGCCTGGCGGCGGACCGTTCGCGCGATCGTCTCGCCGACGAGGACGCAGACCGGGATGGCGACGCTGGCCGAGGGGATGCCGCCGCGCTCGGCGCCGGGCGTGAGCGCGAACGGCAGCACGTACGCCGCCGCCGCGGCCGGCGCCATCAGCCAGGACGTTCGCGGCGGGTGCGCGATGCCGACCCAGACGAACACGACGACGAAGTACACGGCGTAGCTGTACGGGCTGACGCCGCCGTACCGGTCGGACACGGCGATCAGCGCGAACGCGAACACCCCCAGCGCGAGCGACGCGCGCGGGTGCCAGCGGTGCCACGGCAGCACGTAGGCCACCGCGCCGGAGCAGAGCGCGACCAGGCCGACCGCGTTGAGCAGCGCGACGTCCAGGAGCTCGCTGCCGGGCAGGTAGTCGTTGACGATCGTGAACGCGCCCGCGGCCATCAGCAGCAGGCCCGCGGTGCGGCCGCCGTTGCTCTGGGTAGCGCGGGACATGCAGTGAGTATCGGTCGCGTTCTCGCCGGGTGAACCGTCTTCGCGTTATGTCCCGTACGCCCGTTGCCGCGAGGAGTCGTACGGCGGGCAGGTCCGGCGTGCGGTCCGGCGAATGAGGTAGGTCTCGCCAACGCCGTCCCCGGAGGACCCTTCGTGCGCGTACGCCCCCGGCCCGCTCTCGGCCTCGCCGCCGCGACCCTGGCCGCCCTCGCCGTCGCGGCGCTCTCCGCGCCGCAGGGCGCGCTGCCGACCTCGGAGAGCAGGCTCGGGGACAAGTCCGTCGTCAAGAGCTTCCCGGTCTACGACGCCCGCGGGAAGCGCGCGGGCAGCGCCAAGTGGCGGCTGACGAAGGCCGGCGGCAACTGCTGCGAGGTCCTCGTCACGGCGACGCGGACCGGCCGGCTGATCGAGTTCGGCGGCACGTACCCGATCTACTCCGACGACCAGGGCCGCACCTGGACCGAGGTCGCGCCTGCCGTGCCGAGCACGTCGCGGCTCCCCGACGGGGACCTGATCCTGGCGGGCGGTGAGGGCACCGTCGTCCAGGCGCCCGGCGGCGACATCCTCGGCATCGGGTGGGACCCGTACAGCGGCGACCGGCTGCAGTCCTTTTACTACTCCGCGCAGGACAAGAAGTGGTACTACCAGGAGGCGCCGCTGCACGAGCCGTTCTACGACCGTGAGTGGGTCGCCGTGGCGAAGGGACCGTTCACGATCAACGGCGCGACGTTCCCCTGGGTCGCGCTGGTGCTCTCCAACTCGAACCGCAAGGCCGTTCTCATGAGCACCGACGGCCTCAACTACTTCACGCCGACCCAGCGCGACCTCGACGCCGTCCGCAACGCGCCGGTGAACGCGTACCTCCCGACGCAACCGGACCCGGACCTCGACTACATGCAGGAGCAGGCGCAGACCGGCCTGGCCGGGCTGTCGCGCGGCGCGCTGTCGTTCGACAGGACGCAGACCTGCAAGACGCAGCTCCTGACGTCGAACGGCTCGTGGTCCTGCTTCACGCTCCCGAACGAGCACGAGATCACCGGGCCGCTGCACACCGACTCGCGCGGCTGGCTGCACGAGGTCGTCACCGAGGGCGGCGACGTGACCTACCGGCTGTCGCGCAACGGCGGCCGCACCTGGACGGAGCGGACGTTCACGTTCCCCGGGGAGCCGGTGATCGAGACGTACGACTTCAAGACGAACGGCAAACTGGGGCTGACCGTCGTCGCCGCCCACGCGGACACCGACGACGGCGACCCGAAGAGCCACGTGTTCCAGGACATGGTGATGCGGATCGACACCAGGTCGGGGACGCCGCGGCTCGAGAAGACGTACTTCGTCGGCGCCGGGAACATGTCGTCGACGGTCGGCCTGGACGCGACGGCCGTCTCGTCGAACGCCCGGGTCGACTTCACCTCGGTGGCGATCCTGCCGGACGGCACGATCGCGGTGTCGTTCGCCGACCGGGAGTACGCCGACCCGGCGGTCGCGATCCTCACCCGGTAACGAGAACTCTCCGCGGGTGGGCGACCGGGGTCTTCTGCTCGGTCGCGCTGCGCGACGGCGGGGTGCCGGTCGCGATCAGGACGGTGTCTGGGTGGGGTCGTACGGCGGGCAGTCCCAGACCTTGCCGATCGGATCGGGCAGGACGACGTCGCCCCGGGGCGGGAACGCCTCCGCCAGCACCGGGCAGACCAGCCCCTCCAGGAACTCGTCGCTCTCGTAGCGTTCGAAGCACACCGCGCTCGGGTCGGTTCCGAACTGCGCGCGCGCGGTGTCCCAGTACAGGTGGGCGGTGGTGCCGTGGGCGTCGGTGACGTCCAACGCGGTGCAGATCCCCCACGTGCTGGATGGCGACCCGGTGATGTGGACGAGCGTCGGCGGGACGACCACGACGCCGGTGCCGGACGCCGAGGCGGCGGCGAGGACGGGTGACACGTGAGTGACGTAGCCCCCCTGGCGGATGGTGCAGGTCAACGTCGCCGACACCGGGTTGGCGAGGGGGTCGATCCCCGGGGCGGTGGGGTCGGTGCCCGGCCAGTCGGCGCGGGGCAGGTCGGCGACGACGAACGGGCCGCCGTTGATGATCGCGAGCTCCGTGTCGGGGGGTCCGGTCCAGTCGGGTGCCGAGTTGTACCCGCAGCCGAGTCCCCTCTGCCGCGGGACGGCCACGGCGGGGACGGCGGGGAGGAACAGCGCGGCGGCGGCCGCGACCGCGACGACGGTCTTCACGGTCGTGCCTCTTCTCGACGTAGGGCCGGGGCTAGGCGGGGTCGTACGGCCGGCAGTCCCAGAGCTTGCCCACCGGGTCGGGCGCGATGACGTCGCCCTCGGGCGGGAACGCCTCCTCCAGTACCGGGCAGGTCACCCGCTCGTCAATCGGGTCCTCGAGGCTCCGCTCGACGTAGCACGGGACGCTCGGGTCGGTCGTGAACTCGCGCGCGCGGTCGTCAAAGTAGAGATGCGTGACGGTGCCGTGGGCGTCGGTGAGCTCGACCTCGGCGCAGGGGTAGCCCGGATAGGAGGAGATGTAGGTGGCCGCTGTGGGCGGGATGATGACGACGCCCGTGCCGGACCCGGAGACCGACGCGAAGGCAGGTGAGGCATAGGTGGACCCACTCCGCATGCTGCAGGTCAGCGTCGCCGACACGGGGTTGGCGAGGGCGTCCCACCCCGGGTCGGTGGGCTCGGTCCGGGGCCAGTCGCCGCGCGGCAGCTCGGCGACGACGAGCGGGCCGCCTTGGATGATCACGAGCTGCTCGTCGGGCGGCCCCCCTGGCTCGAGGCCCCAGGAGAACCCACACGAGACACCGCCGGGGTCCGAGGTTGCCACGGCGGGGACGCCGGGGATGACCAACGCGGCGATAGCCGCGACGACGATGACGATTCGCACGAGAGCCCCCGATCTCTTCTTGGGAATTGGGCGAACGTAGTCATATCGGACAACGGCGTCAATGGTCGCACGGCAGGTCGGGAGCGCGCTCCGGAGAATGGGAGGGGCAGCCGCTCCGGGGGACCGAGGAGAACGGCTCGTCGTGGCGTCGTTCGCCGACCGGGAGTACGCCGACCAGCGGTCGCGATCCGCGCCGGGTGACGGGAGCGGCCCGGCCGCCGCGAGGCGACCGGACCGTCTCCGTGGGTGGGCGACCGGGGTGTCGAACCCCGCACCTCTTCCGTGTCAGGGAAGCGCTCTCCCGCTGAGCTAGACGCCCGAGGCGGAGGCGAGAATCGAACTCGCGTACAGGGCTTTGCAGGCCCTTGCCTAAGCCACTCGGCCACTCCGCCAGCCCGAGACCCGCAGGCCCCGCTTCGTACAACGACCCCCCGGCGACGCGCTCCCGAGGGGCATCTCGTACGACGGTGGAGTATGCCACAGCGCCGCACCCCCAGCGGGCGCCCGCTACTCGCAGCGCCAGGGCTGCCAGGTCGGGTCGGGGACGCCGACGGTGTGCCCGCCGACGTCGACGACGTAGAGGGTCGGCGGCTCGCAGCAGTGCGGCTGGCCCTCGTCGGGCTGGGCGCAGGCGAGCGCGGGCGTGGCGCCGAGGGGCAGCGAGAGCAGGGCGCCGGCGAGGAGCAGGGCGGCGGTACGACGCATGAGGGGACCTCCCGTAGGGGTGGAGAGGAGCCGAGCCTACGGGTTGCGGCTCATCTCCAGGTAGGCCGCGGCCACGCGCTTCGGCACGACCATCCGCCAGGCGTCCACGACCAGCTCGCATAACGCGGCCGGGTCGAGCGCGGCGAGGCGGGCGCAGACCCAGTTGTACCTGAGGTCGGACGTGACCGGCAGGAAGAACGTGGCCGGCTCGGCGGCGACGAGCGCGTCCCGCTCCTCCTTCGGGAACGCGAACCCCATCGACTCCTCGTCCCGCGACAGGGCGACGTAGACGATGCTGCCGACGCGGAACTTCACCCGGTCGTGGATCAGGTGCTCGGTCGTCCGCGGCAGCGCCGCCGCGACCGACCTGACGTCCTCGACGGTGACCACGCGGCGAGCGTACGACCGAGGCCCCGCCCCCCGGCGAAGGGGACGGGGCCTCGGGTGCGGAACGGGTTACGCGCAGCCGTCGGTCAGCAGGCACCAGATGCCGGTGACCGGGCGGGTGATGCACGGGTCGGTCAGACAGATGACGAAGGTCGCCTGACCGCCCACGACCTGGCTCAGCTCGTCGGTGCTGAGTTCGGCGAGGACTTCGCGGGACAGGGAGAGCTTGCGCATAGGGGCTCCTTGCGGGTCGAGGGGTGCGGGACGTTCCGCCGCACCGTTCGCCGCCGGGACCGCCGTTCCTCCTGGCGAAGTCACCGCAGACCCGGGCGTATCGGGCGCCGGGATGGCCCGGTGGGCACCGGACTGGACACTCGAACGGGTGGTCTCCTGGCCCGTGGTGACCACCGGAAAAGGGTCTAACGGCCTCATGGACCGCGGGGGCTCGACACCCAAATACTCTTCGTCGCGGGGCGACTACGGAGGGTTTCATGGTTCGGCGCACCTCAGTGCTCGCCGCCACCCTGACCGCGTTCCTCGCCGTCCTGCCGGCCGCCACGACCGCGACGGCCGCCCCCGCCCGGCCGCTCGCGCGGGCCTCGGTCGACAGCGCGCTCGGCTCCGCGCGCGGCACCGTCGCGGTGGTCGTCGTCCGCCGGCCGGGCACCGGGTACGCGGCCGAGCGCGCCGTCCGCCGCCTCGGCGGCACGCCGACCAAGAGCCTCGGACTGATCAACGGCTTCGCGGCAACCATCCGCGCGGACCGGATCAGGGCGCTCGCGACGAGCGGCGCCGTCGCGTCCATCTCCCTGGACCGCAGGCTCACGGTCCAGGGCGGCGCCGCGAAGGGCCCGGCCCCCGTCGAGTCCGTCTACGCGAAGGCCACCCGCGCCGACTGGGTGCAGCACGCCGGGTACAGGGGCGCCGGCGTCACCGTCGCGCTCGTCGACACCGGCATCGCCGACCTGCCGGACCTGGCCGGCCGCGTCATGCCGGTCTCCACCGGGCTGCTCGGCCTCCAGACCGCCCCGTGCGTGAACCTCTCCGGCGAGGCGGACTGCGGCGACTCCTACGGTCACGGCACGTTCCTCGCCGGCCTGATCGCCGGCAACGGCGCCGCGTCGAACGGCAAGTACGCGGGCGTCGCGCCGGCCGCGCGGCTGGTCTCGATCAAGGTCGCCGGTCGCGACGGCGCGGCCGACGTCAGCAACGTCATCGCCGCGATCCAGTGGGCGGTGTCGTTCCGCGAGAAGTACGGCATCAAGGTCCTCAACCTCTCGCTCGGCACCGACTCGACCCAGAGCTACACCGTCGACCCGCTCAACTACGCGGTCGAGCGGGCCTGGGACGCGGGCATCGCCGTCGTCGTCTCCGCGAGCAACCGCGGCCCCGCCCACGGCACCATCTCGAAGCCGGGCGACGACCCGTTGGTCCTCACCGTCGGCGCCGTCGACGACCGCGGCACGGCGTCGTTGAGCGACGACCAGCTGCCGAACTTCTCCTCGCGCGGCCCGACGGCCGCGGACGGGCTCGCAAAGCCCGACGTGGTTGCTCCGGGCGGCCACCTGGTGTCGTTGAGCGCGCCGGGATCGGCTCTGGCGCAACAGTTCCCGACCACCATGGCGGCGCCGTACCGCCGGGGCAGCGGCACGTCGATGGCGACCGCCGTCGTCTCCGGCACCATCGCCCTGATGCTCTCGGCGCAGCCGACGCTGGCGCCGGACCGGGTCAAGTTCGCGCTGTCCGCCAGCGCGCGCGACGTCGCGTCCGACGACCGGATGGCCGTCGGCAACGGCATGGTCGACGTCGCGGGCGCGTTCTTCGCGCCGGCCGGCCTCGCCAACCAGGGCGTCCCGCGGTCGAACGGCCTCGGCAGCCTCGACGCGAGCCGCGGCTCCGTCCGGGTCCAGACCGACGACCCGCTGCACACCGTCGTCGGCGGCATGCTGACCGCGCAGCTGCTGCTGTGGAACCCGGTCGCCTACACGTCGACCGAGTGGACCGGCGCCAACTGGTACGCCAGCGGGTTCGCCGGCGCCAACTGGTACGGCGCGAACTGGTACGGCGCCAACTGGTACGGAGCGAACTGGTACGGCGCCAACTGGTACGGGACCGTCGACGGCGCCAACTGGTATGGCGCGAACTGGTACGGCGCCAACTGGTACGGAGCGTGGGAGTGACCGACGGACCCGAGACCGCCCCGGGGAGGGACTGGCGGATCGCGGCGTTCAGCGCGCTGCTGTTCGCCACGGCCCTGGGGACCGGGCTCGCGGCCGAGGCGGTCGCGGGCCGGCACGGCGGGACGCCGTGGGGCCAGGCGCCGTTGGTCCTCGCCGTCCTCGCGCTCGCCAGCCACCTGCTGATCCGGGTCCAGTGCGGCGACGACATGGAGGCGCTCGACCTGTTCGAGGCGGTGCTCGCGCCGACCATCGTCGTGTTCCCCGGCCCGGTCGCGGTCGGCCTCGCGATCGTCGCGAAGGGGCTGGTCGGCGCGCTGCACCGCAACGCCCCGGTGAAGACGACGTTCAACGCCGCGCAGTGGGGCGCGGCGACCGGCTGCGGCGCGCTGGTGTTCGCCGCGCTGCGTTCCGGCGAGGGGCTGCCGGCGCGCAACGTCCTCGCGCTCGCGCTGGCGATCCTCGTCGTCGCGGTCGTCAACTACACGTCGGTCGCCGCCGTCCTCGCGCTGGCGACGCGGCGGCCGATCCGCGTGGTGCTCGCCGAGCTGCGGCCGGTCATCCCGATCGGCTGGGTCGGCGGCTCGGCCGCCAACCTGGTGTTCGGCCTCCTGTTCGTGTCCGCGTACCTGCGCACGCCGTTCGCCGTCGTCCTCATGGTCGCGCCGCTCGTGGTCCTGCACTGGGGGAGCCGCGGCTTCGCGACCGCGCGCACCGACCGCGTCCGCCTGGCCGGCCTCCAGGCCGCGACCCACGCGCTCGCCCGGCCGATCGACCCGCGCGAGGCCGTGCCGGCGTTCCTCGCCGAGGTGCGCCACTGCTTCGAGGCCGAGGCCGTCGACCTGCTCGAGCTCTCGCCCGGGGGGCCCGTCCTGCACCGCGTCGCGGGCGACGCGCCGTACGCCGCGGGTCCCGACGACGGCACGTCGACCGCCGCGCTGCTCGCCATGGTGTCGGGCGGCGGCTCGCTCGTGGTCGACTCGCGCGACGACGCGCTGCTCGCCCGCGAAGGCTGGCGGGTCGCCGCCGCCGCGCCGGTGCGGACCGGCGAGAAGTCGTTCGGCGTGCTCTGCGTCTACAACCGCGGCGGGACGGAGGGCTTCGAACGCGGCGAGGTCGCGGTCCTCGAAGCCCTCGCCGCCGAGGTCGCCGGCGCGCTGGACAAGGCGGCGCTGCTCGACGCGATCCTGGACGAACGGCGCCGGCTCGCCGACATCGTCGGCAACACCTCCGACGGCATCCTCACCCTCGACGCGGGCGGCGTCGTGACGACGTGGAACGCCGGCATCGAGCAGATCACCGGGTACGACGCCGAGGTCATGGTGGGGCGCCTGCCGGACGGCGTGCTGCGGCCGCGCGACGGCCAGGGCGCGCCGCTCGACCTCGCCGCCTGGGCGGGCCGGACGGCGGCGCTGCCGACGGCGGTCGAGGTCACCTGCGAGGACGGGCAGTCGCGCTGGCTGTCCTGCACGTACGGCCACCTGCCCGCCCGCGACGGCCGCGGCGCGCAGCTCGTCGTGATGGCCCGCGACGTCACCAAGGTGCACGAGCTCGACAAGCTGAAGGACGACTTCGTCGCGGTCGTGTCGCACGAGCTGCGGACGCCGTTGGCGCCGATCAAGGGCTGGGCCGTCACGCTCCTGCAGCGCGCCGACGAGCTGTCGGCGGAGCAGCGGCAGGAGGGCGCGCGCGCGATCCTGCGGCAGGCCGACCGGCTGCACCAGCTGATCCTCAACATCCTCGAGGACAGCCGGGTCGAGACCGATCTCAACGCCGGGCCGGCGACCGAGGAGGCGGTCGACGCGGCCGCCGCCGTCGCGAAGGTCGTCGACGACTTCGCGCTGCTCGCGCCGGACCGGCGGATCGTGCTCTCCGGCGCGGACGATGTGGCGTTCGTCGCCGGTCGTGCGGTCCGGATCGAGCAGGTGGTGACCAACCTCGTCGCCAACGCCGTGAAGTACGCCCCGAAGGGCCTCCCGATCGACGTCTCGATCGAGCGCGCGTCCGGCATCGTGTCGATCGCGGTGACCGACCGCGGGCCCGGCATCCCGCCCGAGGCCAGGGAACGCATCTTCCAGCGGTTCGAGCGGCTCGCCGACACGCCGGCGCAGACCGGGACCGGGCTCGGGCTCTACATCGCCCGGCACCTCGCGACCACGATGGGCGGCACGCTCGACGTCGCGCCGGCGCCGGGCGGGGGGAGCACGTTCACCCTGCGGATGCGCGCGGTCCGCCGGCTCGCCGCGGTCGGGTAGGCGGCCGGGTCACGGAACGAGTCGGGCGGCGCCGGCGACGGCGCGGACGTGCCACCCCGCGCGTACGGCGCCCGGCTCGGTCAGCGCGACCACGCAGCCGCCGAACCCGCCGCCGGTCATCCGCGCGCCGTACACCCCGGGTGTCTGGCGCAGCTCGCCGACCCGGCCGTCGAGCGCGGGCACGCTCACCTCGAAGTCGGTCGCCAGGCTGGCGTGGCTCGCCAGCATCAGCCGCCCGGCCTCGACCGCGTCCCCGGCGCGCAGCGCGGTCGCGAACGCGCGCACCCGGGCGTTCTCCGTCACGACGTGGCGCGCCCTGCGGCGCAGCACCGGGTCGGCGAGGGACTCGGCGTCCGCCTCGGTGGCGGTCGCGAGCGGGCCGATGAGGTCGGCGGCGGCGGCGCACTGGGCCCGCCGCTCGGCGTACGCCGTCGTCGCGAGCTCGCGGCGTTGCCCCGAGTCCACGACGACGACCTCGACGCCGTCGGGCAGGGGGACGTGGTCGACGTCGAGGGTCGTGAAGTCGACGACCATCGCATGCCCGGCCCGGCCGCACGCCGACGCGACCTGGTCGAGCAGGCCGGTCGGCGTGCCGGTCGCCAGGTGCTCGGCGGCCTGGCCGAGCCTGGCCAGGTCCAACGGCGTCCCCGCGAAGCCGAGCGCGAGCGCGACCGCGAGCTCCAATGAGGCGCTGGACGACAGCCCCGCGCCGAGCGGCACGGTCGACGCCACGACGCCCGTACCGCCGGCGGGGGGGCGGAGCAGCGCGACGACGCCGGCGACGTAGCGCGCCCAGGGCGGGGTGACCGACGCGACGTCGGCGACGTCGAGAGGGACGTCCGCCGCGGTGCCGGTCGCGTCCGACACCAGCCGGACCGCGTCGCCGCCCGGGTCGAGCGTCACGGTGGTGCCGAGGTCGACGGCCATCGGGCAGGCGAGGCCGCCGGTGTAGTCGGTGTGGTCGCCGATGAGGTTGACCCGGGCGGGCGCGAACGCGCTGACTCGTCCCGTCACGTCCCCCTGTCTACCCGCCGCGAGCGCGACACTCACGATTATCCGAAGATCGCGAAGGGTACGGAGCCGCGCATGACGGCACGATCGCTCCCGTGGCGCCGGCCGAGCCCGGTCGTCCCGCTCGGCCGTTACGGCGGCCTCAAGGACCCCTGCGTGACGCGGGTGGGCGACCGCTGGCACCTGTTCGCGACCGGCTGCCACGAGGGGTACCGGTACGACCTGGTGCACGCGGTCGCGCCCCGCCCCGGCGGGCCGTGGACGCCGCTGCCGCCCGTCGAGATCCGCGGCGCGCACGGCCCGAGCCGCTGCGCGCCAGGCGTCGTCGCCGAGGGCGACCGGCTGCACCTGTTCCTGCAGGAGGCGTACAACCTCCTCGGCGGCACGATCACGCACCTCGTCTCCGACGACGGCGGCGCGACGTTCGACGCGGTGGGGACGGCGCTGGCGTCGTTGCCGGGGACGACCGAGGCCGGCCTCTACGACGCCCACCCGTGCGAGGTCGAGGGCGAGCGGTACCTCGTCTACGCGGGCATGTCGACCGTCGGCGAGCCGGACCTGCACCTCGCCCGCGCCGCGGACTGGGCGGGCCCGTGGAAGCGCCTCGGCGTCGTCCTCGGCCACGACGACGTCGCCTGCCACAACCCGCGCGGCTGCCCCGCGTACGAGTGGGGGCTCGAGGGCGGCCAGCTCGCCGAGCTGCCCGACGGGCGGACGCTGCTCGCCGCCGTCTGCTTCCTGCCCGAGGGCGCGGAGGCGACGCGGCAGCGGGTGCTGCTCGCCGTCGCCGACGAGCCGACCGGTCCCTACGACGTCATCGGACCCGCGCTCGACCCGGCGGCGTACGGGCGGACCGGCGAGAACGGCCACCCGGCCGTCGCCGTCCACCGCGGCCGCGTCCACCTGTTCTTCCAGCACCGCGACGGCGACGGGCTGCCGTGGCAGCTGTATGCGACCTCGGTGTCCGCGGCGGCGTTCGCGGCGGGCAACGTCGAGAGGCTCACCGGTGCCGCGTAACGGGGACCGGGCGCTGCCCACGGCACCGCTCGGCACGTCGGGCCTGGAGATCACCCGCGTCGGCTTCGGCGCGTGGGCCGTCGGCGGCGGCGGCTGGGGCGGTGGCTGGGGCGGGCAGGACGACGACGACTCGGTCGCGGCCATCCGGGCCGCCGTCGAGCATGGCGTCAACTGGGTCGACACCGCGCCCATCTACGGCCTCGGCCGGTCCGAGACCGTCGTCGGCCGCGCGCTGCGCGACCTGCCCGAGAACGACCGCCCCTACGTCTTCACGAAGTGCGGCCTGCGCTGGCAGGGCAACGCGGAGAACGGCCCGGACAACGTCATGGCGCCGGAGTCGGTCCGCCACGAGGTCGAGGAGTCGCTGCGCCGCCTCGGCGTCGAGCGGATCGACCTCTACCAGGTGCACTGGCCGCCGACCGACGGCACGCCGCTGGAGGAGTACTGGGCGGTGATGGCGGAGCTGAAGGCCGCAGGTACGGTCCGCGCCATCGGCATGTCCAACCACGACGTGAAGCAGCTGACCCGGGCGGAGGAGGTCGCGCACGTCGACTCGCTGCAGCCGCCGCTGTCGCTGGTCGCGCGCGATGCGGCGGCCGACCTGATCCCCTGGTGCGCCGAGAACGGCACCGGCGTCGTCGTCTACAGCCCGATGCACTCGGGGCTGCTCACCGGCGCGATGACGCCGGAGCGGGTGGCGGCGCTGCCGGCGGACGACTGGCGCTCGTCGAACGACGACTTCACCGGCGAGGGCGGTCGCAGGAACATGGCGCTCGCCGCCGCGCTGCGACCCGTGGCCGAACGCCACGACGTCCCCGTCGCCGCCGTCGCCGTCGCGTGGACGCTCGCGTGGGACGGCGTCACAGGCGCCATCGTCGGCGCGCGGACGGCGGCCCAGGTCGACGGCTGGCTGCCGGCCGCGACGCTGACGCTGACGGACGAGGATCTCGGCGAGCTGGCGCGCGCGGTCGAGCGCACCAGCGCGGGCTCCGGGCCCGCCGACCCCCGCCGCGCCGGGCCGCGCTGACGTGCCCGCCGCGACGATGCGCGCGGCGTACCTGCCGGGCGGGCGGGTGGTCGACCTGCGCGACGTCCCCGTCCCCGAGCCGGGGCCCGGCCAGCTGCTCGTGCGGATGGGTGCGTCCACGATCTGCGGGTCCGACCTGCGCGCGATCTACCGCGAGCACCTGGGTCACGGCGCGGAGGCGTACCAGGGTGTCGTCGCCGGCCACGAGCCCTGCGGCGACGTGGTCGTCGCGGGCCCGGGAGTCACGGCGTTCGCCCCCGGCGACCGGGTCGTCGTCTACCACATCGCCGGATGCGGCTCCTGCGCCGACTGCATGGCGGGGTACGACATCTCCTGCCAGTCGCCGCTGCGCCGCGCCTACGGCTGGCAGCGCGACGGCGGACACGCGGAGTTCGTCCTCGTGGAACAGCGCTCGCTGGTCCGGCTGCCGGACGCGCTGTCCTACGTCGACGGCGCGAGCGTCGCGTGCAGCTTCGGCACGGCGTACGAGGCGCTCTGCCGCCTCGGCGTGTCCGGCCGCGACGCGCTGCTGGTGACCGGGCTCGGCCCGGTCGGCCTGGCCGCCGGGCTGCTCGGCAAGGCACTCGGCGCGACGGTGGTGATCGGCGTCGACCCGGCACCGGAACGCCGCGACCTCGCCCTGTCGACCGGCGCCTGCGACGAGGTCCTGCCCGCGACCGGAGACACCGCCGCGGAGGTCCGCCGCCGCACCGGCGGCGAGGGGTGCGAGACCGCCGTGGACTGCTCGGGCTCGCCCGCCGGGCGCGCGACCGCGCTGGAGGGCGCGCGGCGGTGGGGGCGCGTCGCGATGGTCGGCGAGGGCGGGCGGCTCGACGTGGACGTGAGCGCGACGCTGATCCACCGCAACCTCACCGTCCTCGGCTCGTGGGTCACCAGCCGGTGGCGTACGGCGGAGCTGCTCGAACGACTCGTAAGGTGGGACCTGCACCCGGAGGTGCTGGTGACACATCGGTTCCCGCTCGAGCAGGTGGCGGAGGCGTACCAGGTGGCCGACAGCGGCGTGGCGGGCAAGGTCGCGGTCGTGCGGTGACCGGCCTCGCCTTCGACGAGTACGGCATCGCGTCGCTCGACGGGGAGTGGGAGTTCTTCCCCGGCGCGCCCTCGCTCGACGCGCTAGACGGCCTGACGCCGCAGCCGATCCAGGTGCCCGGGCTGTGGGAGGCGCAGGGGTACCTCGAGCTGGACGGCGTCGCGTGGTACCGCCGCCGGTTCACCCTCGAGGACGTGAGCGGCTGGTGGACGCTGACGTTCGGGGCCGTCATGGACATCGCCGACGTCTGCCTGAACGGTCACGAGCTCGGGTCGCACGACAGCCCGTTCACGCCGTTCTCGCTTGACCCCACCTCGCTGCTGCGGGCGGGCGAGAACGAGCTGGCCGTCCGGGTGGTCGACCCCTCGCTGGACGACCCCGACCACATCCGGCTGCCGCACGGCAAGCAGGGCTGGGCCAACAACCACTTCCCTTCGCGGCCGAGCCTCTACATGACGTACGGCGGCATCTGGCAGCCGGTCACGCTGCGGCGCCACGGACCGGTCGTCCTCGACGACGTGTTCGTCAACGCCGACCCCGACGACCTGCGCGTCCGCGTCGAGGTGACGAACCGGTCGGCCGAGCCGGTCGCCGCGCGGGTCGGCGCGCGGATCGTCGCGCGCGTCGCGGAGCGCGACGTCACCGTCGCGCCGGGCGCCACCGAGGTCCTCACGCTCGAGGTCGGCGCGACCCGCGCGCGGCGCTGGCACCCGGACGAGCCGAACCTCTACACCGCGCTGGTCGACGTCCTCGCGGACGGGGTCGCGAGCGACACGACGCGGGTGCGGTTCGGGCTGCGGACCATCCGCGTCGACGGGTCCCGGCTGCTGGTTAACGACCGGCCGTACCGGATGAAGTCCGTTCTCGTCCAGGGCTTCACGGCCGACCGGCTGTACGCGGAGGGCACCCGCGCCGAGATCGAGGCGGAGGTACGCGCCGCCGCCGCGATGGGCTTCAACACGCTGCGGCTGCACATCAAGGCGTTCGACCCCGCGTACCTCGACGTCTGCGACGAGCTGGGCATGCTGCTGGAGTGCGACCTGCCGGTCGCCGAGCCGATCGACCACGACGACCTCGGCGCCGACACCGAGACCGCGCGCGCCTGCCTGCGCGCGATCCGCGAGCAGGTCCGCCGCGACCGCAACCACCCGAGCGTCGTCCTCTGGGCGGCCATGAACGAGCTGACGCTGGACCGCGAGGGCGCCCACGACTGGGACTCGTACGAGGAGTTCGCGCGCACGCTCTACGGCGCTGTCGTCGACCTCGACCCGACCCGCCCGTGCATCGAGAACGAGTGGGTCGAGCCGGAGCCGGAGCGCGTCTTCCGGTCCCCGATCCTCACCGCGCACTGGTACGGCCGGCTGCACGCGGAGTACCTCGCGAAGATCGAGCGCGAGTCGGCGCGCTACCGCGACGTCGGCAAGCCCCTCTACGTCACCGAGTACGGCGACTGGGGGCTGCCGCAGATGCCGCTCCTGCCGGACGCGCCGTTCTGGGACACCCACGACATCTACGCGACCGGCCTCGCGGCGTCGCTCTGGCCGAGCACGGTCGCGCGCTTCGTCGCGGAGACCCAGCGCTACCAGGGGCTCTCGGACCGGTTGCAGACCGAGGTGTTCCGCAGGCACGACCACATCGGCGGGTACTGCCTGACCGAGCTGACCGACGTGCCGCACGAGCTGAACGGCCTGCTCGACCTGCGCCGCAACCCCAAGCCGCTGGCGGTCGCCGAGATCACCCGCGCGAACCAGACCGTGCTGCCGATGCTGGAGCTGGAGTCCCTCGTCGTGCAGGCGGGGACCTACCTCACGGCGCCGCTGCACGTCAGCAACGACGGCCCGGAGCTGGCCGGCGTCACCGTCGAGGTCCGCTTCGGCGGCACCGCCGAGGCGGTCCCCGGGGAGGAGCTGCGCGGCGGGACGCTGAACGTCGGCAAGACGCTGGCGCGCTTCGACGAGTCGACGTGGGGCACCAGGATCCCGCGGCTCGCGGCGTTCCGCGCGGCCCGCCACGGCGAGGTCGTCGTGGAGGTGCCAGAGGTCCCCGGCAGCCACGACCTGCTCGTCCGGCTGCACGCCGGCGGCGTCGCCGTCGCCGAGAACCGCTACCCGATCCACGTCGTCCGCGCGCCGGACGCGACGGCCCACACCGTGCGCGTCCTCGGCGACGGCGCCACGGCGGCCGCGCTCGCCGCGACCGGCGCGACGGTCGGCGACGCGGGGCCTGCGTTCGTCGCGGAGTACGCCCTGACGCCCGCCCTCACGCCGGTCCTCGCCGGCCTGCTGGCGGGCGGCGAGACCGTCGTGGTGCTCGCGCAGCACGCGGACGCCGGGGCGGCCTACCCCGTACCCGCCGAGATCGTCGACGTGGAGACGGTCTGGGGCTCGACCGTCTTCCACTTCACGACCGACTCGGGGTCGCTGCCCTCGCTGCCGCGCCGCGCGGTCCTCGTCGCGGAGGACTCGACGATCCAGGCCCGCGCGATCGTCGTCCGGCTCGGCGGCGAGGCGTGGCCGGACGTCCCCGAGGTCATCGCGTACAAGCCCGCGCCCAACGCCGTCACCGGCCGCGTCATCGGCGCGCACCGCGTCGGCCCCGGCCGGCTGATCGTCTGCCAGTACCGCCTCGCCGAGCCAGCCCTCGCCGGCGACCCGGCGGCGCTCGCGGTGCTCGGCGACCTCGTGTCGTGGGCCGCCGCGCCGCGCCCGCGGATGGTCCGCGAACGCGTCACCCGCGAGGACGGCCGGGCCGTGACGTTCTACGCCTGGGAGGACGCGTGAGCGGCGAGCGGCGGCGCGACCCGACGACCGGCGATTGGACGACGTTCGCGACGCACCGGCAGGACCGGACGTTCCTGCCGCCCGCCGACCAGTGCCCTCTCTGCCCCACGCGCGACCCTGAGCACCCGACCGAGGTCCCGCGGGCGGCGTACGACTTCGTCGTCTTCGACAACAAGTTCCCTTCGCTCACCGCGGACGCACCGCAGCCCGTCGCGCCTCCGTCAGGCGTGTACGACGTCGCGCCCGCGCGCGGCGCCACCGAGGTCATCGTGTACTCGGACGACCACGACCTGAAGCTCGCCGACATGCCGGCCGAGCGGCTCGCCCGGCTGGTGGACGTGTGGGCGGACAGGTACGCCGAGCTGGGCCGCCGCGACGAGGTCGCCTACGTGTTCGTGTTCGAGAACAAGGGCGAGGCGATGGGCGTCACGCTGCACCACCCGCACGGCCAGGTGTACGCGTACCCGGAGATCCCCCCGCGCCCGATGCGCGAGCTGACCGCGGCGCTGGACCACTTCGCGGCGCAGGGCACCTGCGTGTACTGCGACGTGGTGGCGCGCGAGCGGGTCGACGGCGTGCGCGTCGTCTGCGGCAACGAGAGCGTCGTCGCCTACGTGCCGTACTGGGCGCGGTACCCGTACGAGGTCCACGTCACCATGCGCAGGCACGCGGCCTCGCTGCTCGACGTGACCGCCCCGGAACGCCTCCGCCTCGCCGAGGTGCTGCGGGCCGTGCTGCGGGCGTACGACGGGTTGTTCGGCTTCCCGATGCCGTACGTCATGTCGATGCACCAGGCGCCGACCGACGACGGCCAGTGGCAGCACGTCAGCCACCTGCACATCGAGCTGACGCCGCCGCACCGCACCGCGACGAAGCTGAAGTACCTCGCCGGGTCCGAGCTCGGCGGCGGGGCGTTCGTCAATGACACCGTTCCCGAGCGCACCGCCGCCGAGCTGCGCGCGGTCCTCGAACGCGACCGGGCGCCCCGCCCCTGAGCGGCGTCACGGGTGGGGTGCGGGCCGCGGTCCGCGACGTTAGCGGCCGAGTCGGGCCGGGTAGGCATGGCGCAGCGGCCCGCAGCCCATGCGGGCCTTTCCCAACGGGGAGGACGGAGTGCACGCGTCGGAGCAGGACGAGCTGGTGGTGGTGTCCCACCTGCGGTGGGACTGGGTGTGGCAGCGCCCGCAGCACCTCATCTCGCGGGTGGGGCGCGGGCGGCGCACGTGGTTCGTAGAGGAGCCCGTCTCCGTCGACGGCATCGTCGAGCCGCGGATCGTCACCGTCGACGCCGGGGCGGTCACGCGGGTCTGGCTCGAGGTCCCCGGCACCGCGGGGACGCACCTCGGCTTCGGCGACCCCGGCGCGGAGTCGTACCCGGCGCGGCTCACCGCGCTGCTCGGCGTCCCGGCCGGCGCGCGCGACGTCTGGCTCTACACGCCGATGGGGCTCGACCTCGCCCTCGCGCTGGTGCCGCGGCTGCTCGTGTACGACGTGATGGACGACCTGTCGTCGTTCGCCGGCGCGCCGCCCGCGCTGCTGCTGCGCGAGCGCCAGGCGCTCCAGCAGGCGTCGGTCGTGTTCACCGGTGGGCGGTCGATCCACCGGGGCGTCGCGGGACACAACCCGCAGACGTACCTGTTCCCGAGCGGCGTCGACGCCGAGCACTACGCCCCCGCGCGCCGGCTCCGGCGGGCGCGGCGCGGCCGGCCGGTCGCGGGCTACGTCGGCGTCATCGACGAACGCCTCGACCTCGGGCTGGTCGCCGACCTGGCGGCCGCGCTGCCCGAGTGGGACGTCCGCCTCGTCGGCCCCGTCACCAAGATCGACCCGGCGACGCTGCCCCAGGCGCCGAACCTCGACTACCCAGGCAAGCAGCCGTACGACAAGCTGCCCGACGTCATGGGCGGCTTCGACGTGGCGCTGATGCCGTTCGCGCTCAACGACGCCACCCGCTCGATCAGCCCGACCAAGACGCTGGAGTACCTCGCGGCCGGCCTGCCCGTTGTCTCGACCCGGGTGCCGGACGTGGTGAGCGACTTCGGCGCGTTCGTGCGGCTCGCGGACGACGGCGCCGCCTTCGCGGCGGCCTGCCGCGAGGTCCGCGGCCACGACGTCGCCGACCGCGACGCGCGGCTCGCGTCCGTCCTCACCAGGTACCGCTGGGACTGGATCGCCGGCGAGATGGAACGCCTCATGGACGAGGTCGCGGGCTCGGTCGCCGTCGCCGAGGAGACGGCGTGATGGACGACCCGCGCATCGTCATCATCGGCGCCGGGCCCACCGGCCTCGGCGCCGGGTACCGGCTGAACGAGCTCGGCTACGACGACTGGGTGATCCTCGAGGCGAGCGACCGCGTCGGCGGCCTCGCCACGTCGTTCACGTCGGAGAACGGGTTCACCTACGACGTGGGCGGCCACGTCATGTTCAGCCACTACCCGTACTACGACGACCTCGTCGAACGCCTGATGGGCGACGAGTACACGACGCTGAACCGCGAGGCGTGGGTGTGGATGGAGGACCGCTTCATCCCGTACCCGTTCCAGAACAACATCGGCGGGCTCGAGCCGCAGACCGTCTTCGACTGCGTGACCGGCGCGGTCAGGGCGCGCTACGAGGCGTCCGGCGCGGCGCCTGCGAACTTCCGCGAGTGGGTCCTCGCGACGATGGGCGACGGCATCGCGAAGCACTTCATGCTGCCGTACAACTTCAAGGTCTGGGCCACGCCGCCGGAGCTGATGAACTACGTCTGGATCGGCGAGCGGGTCGCGGTCGTCGACGTCGAGGACCTGCTGCGCAACGTGCTGTTCGAGAAGCCGGAGACGCAGTGGGGGCCGAACTCCACGTTCAAGTACCCGCTGCGCGGCGGCACCGGCTTCCTGTACGAGGGCATGCGGAAGTACGTGGAGCACCGCCTCGAGCTGTCCACACCGGTCGCGTCGGTCGACCCGGTGGCGAAGGTCGTCACGACCGCCGACGGACGGCGGTGGCCGTACGACGTCCTGCTCAACACCATGCCGTTGACCAAGTTGGTCGACTCGATGACCAGCGGCGTGCCCGGCGTGGTCCGCGACGCGGCCGGCGACCTGGTGTGGAGCGGCTCGCACATCGTCGGCATCGGCGTGGACCGGCCCGCGCTGTCGAGCAAGAACTGGATCTACTTCCCCGAGCCGGACGTGCCGTTCTACCGGGTCACGTACCTCTCCAACTACTCGCCGTACCTCACGCCGCGGCCCGACCAGACCATCTTCCTGACGGAGACGTCGCGGTCCCGGTACAAGCCGGAGGACCCCGCCACCATCGTCGAACGCGTCGTCGACGGGCTGCAGGCCACCGGGCTGATGGAGGAGTCCGACCGCGACCTGATCGCGGACCGCTGGCTCTGCTCGCCGGACATGTCCTACCCCGTGCCGTCCGTCGGCCGGGACGCGGCGCTCGGCACCATCCAGCCGTGGCTGCGTTCGCACGACATCTGGTCGCGGGGGCGGTTCGGCGGGTGGCTCTACGAGATCGGCAACATGGACCACTCGGCGATGCAGGGCGTGGAGTTTGTCAACGCCGTGCTGCGGGGCGAGCCGGAGACGGTCTGGATCCCGCGCGGCGAGGGGGAGGCCGGCGCCGGCATCCGCTGAACCAGGCGCTCGTCGCGAAGAGGACGTGGGGGTCCGGTGTCGAACTGGACCTGCACGCGTTCGTCTACGGAGGAGCAATCATGAGCCTGTCGTTCCGGTGGGCGGGGACCGCCGTCGTTGCCGCCTCGGCGCTCGCGCTGTCCACGCCGGCCCTCGGCGCGCCCGGCCGCGCGCCGGCGCCCACGCCCCTGGCCCTCGCCCAGCACACGGCCGAGCGGGTCGGCACCACGCTGGCGACCGGCGTCGGCCCCCTCTCCTCCGACAACGTCGAGCTGCTCACGACCGTCCCGGGCTCCGCCGCGGGCATGCGGATCGTCGGCAAGTACGCGTACGTCACCGGCTGGTCCGGCCTGACGATCCTCGACATCAGCACGCCGGCCGCGCCGAAGGTCGTCTCGGTGCTGCCGATCGCGCACTTCGAGAACGAGGACGTCGAGAGCGACGGCAAGATCGTGCTCATCGCGAACGACCGCGAGAAGGAGAACAAGGGCGGCGCCCTCTACGTCGTCGACGTGACCAACCCGGCGTCGCCTGCGCTGGCATCGGTGCTCTCGCTCAGCCAGATCACCTCCACGGAGCGCGGGCCTGGCCACATCGCGAACTGCGTCAAGGACGGCTGCAAGTGGGTCTGGCTCACCGGCGGCAACCGCGTCTGGGTCGTCGACCTGCGCGACGTCCACAACCCGCTGCTGGCGGGCGCGTTCGCGTCGCCGACGTCGGCGGGCAGCGCGGGCTTCGGCACGCCGGGCAAGATCGGCACCGGCGCCACCCACGACGCCGAGCGCGACGCGACCGGCACCGTCTGGGTCACCGGCTCTGGCGGCGCGGCGGCGTACTCCACGAAGGACCCCGTGCACCCCAAGCTGCTCGCCACGACCGGCAAGCAGGGCACCGAGGAGAAGGTCAACGACTTCATCCTGCACAACGCCATCCGCCCGTCGGCCACGTCGTACAAGAAGCACGCCGGCAATAACCTCGCCAAGGGCGACGTCCTCCTCGTCACCGAGGAGGACTACGTCGACACCGGCGAGACGCCGCCCGGCGGCTGCCGCGGCCAGGGCAAGTTCCAGACATGGGACGTCCGCGGCCACGAGAGCGGCAGGACGATGGGCCTGCTCGACCAGTGGCTCACCGAGGTCGAGGGCGTTCCGCTGCTGAACGGCTCCAAGGCCCCCGTCACCGCCAACTGCTCCTCGCACTGGTTCCGCGAGCGGGGCGGCATCGCGGCCGTCGGCTGGTACGAGCAGGGGCTGCGGCTGCTGGACACGCGCAACCCGAAGGACATCCGCCAGGTCGGCTACTGGCTGCCGCCGAACGGCGTCGCCTGGGGCGCGTACTGGGTCACCGACGACATCGTCTACACCGCCGACGTCGCCCGCGGCATCGACGTGCTGCGGGTGAAGAAGACCGCGGGCCCCGCGCCGACGGTCGTCGCGCCGATCCGCGCCTCGTGGCTCGGTGCGGCGCCGGCGAAGGTGCCGTTCTTCGGGCCGTCGTCGGTGTTCGGCTACGCCTGCCTGACGCCGCGGGACAGCGCCGCCTGACGTCTCAGGCGCCCGCGCCGACCGCCGGCTCCGGCAGCACGATCTCGTCCGGCAGGCGCAGCAGCCCGGCCGGGTGCGCCCGCAGCCGGGCGGCGAGCTCGTCGAACGTCAGCGCCGGCGCGTAGTGGAAGCCCTGCGCGGAGTCGCAGCCGACCGCCACGACGATGTCGTGCTGGTCGGAGGTCTCGACGCCTTCCGCGGTGACGCTGAGGCCCAGCGCGTGGGCGAGGCCGGTGACCGCGCCGACGATCTCGGTGCCGCGCTGCTGGTCGCCGATGCCGGCGACGTACGCCTGGTCGATCTTGACGATGTCGACGGGGAACCTGCGCAGGTAGTTCAGCGACGAGTAGCCGGTCCCGAAGTCGTCCAGCGCCAGCCGGACGCCGAGGTCCTTGAGGTCCGCGAGCACGGTCATCGCGCGGGCGCCGTCGTCCAGGAAGATGCTCTCGGTCATCTCCAGGATCAGCCGCGATGCGCGCATGCCGGTCCGGTCGAGCACCTGCAGGACGGTGTCCGCGAACCCGGCGCCCATCAGCTGGCGCACCGACACGTTCACGGCCAGGTCCAGGGGCGCGTCCGGGCGCTCGTGCAGGTAGCGCATCGAGTCCCGGCAGCCGCGTTCGAGGACCCACGCGCCGATGCTCACGATCAGCGAGCTCTCCTCGGCAACGCCGATCATCGACAGAGTCGGGACCGGGCCGCGGATCGGGTGGACCCAGCGCAGCAGCGCCTCGACGCCCGTCACGAGCCCGTCCGCGACGGACACGATCGGCTGGTACGCCACGGTGAGCTCGTCCTGGCAGAACGCCGTGCGCAGGTCGCGGTACATCTCGTCGAGGTCGGCGGCCCTGCGGGCCTCGTGCAGGTCGATGACCTGATGGGCGGCGCCGCCCTTGCGCTTGGCCTGGTACATCGCGATGTCGGCGTCGCGGACCAGGTGCCGGGTGATGTCTTCGGCGTGCCCGGAGAACGCCATCCCCACGCTGGCGGTGATGCTGATCTCGACCGGCGCCGCATCCTTGTCCGCGACGGCGAACGGCGTGGTGAACGCGTTGTCGATGCGGTTGGCCAGGTCGTCGATGTCGGAGGCGGCCTGGAGGTCCTCGCAGAGGATCACGAACTCGTCGCCGGAGACGCGCGCCAGGGTGTCACCCGGCCGTAGCAGCGCGGACAGCCGCTCGGCCACCGCGACGAGCAGCTCGTCGCCGACCCCGTGCCCGTGGACGTCGTTGACCTGCTTGAAGCCGTCGAGGTCGGCGAAGAGCACGGCGGCCTCGGAGTGCGAACGCTGCGCGCGTTCCGCCGCGTGCGCGAGGCGCTGCTGCAGCAGCACGCGATTCGGCAGCCCCGTCAGCGGGTCGTGCAGCGTGCTGGCGATCAGCCGGTCGGCGGTCTCACCGGCCTCCTGGCGGGCCTGGGCGTTCAGCAGGTAGGCGGCGGCGACGTCGGCGAGGGTCTGCGCCGCGGCCATGTCGTCCGGGTCCAGCGGCCCTGTGGTGTCGCGGTAGAGGTCGAGGGCCCCGAGCCGGCCTTCGTCGTGACGCAACGGGAACGTGAACACCGCGGCGAGGCCGGCCTGCGCGGCCGCGTTGGCGAACGCCGGGAACCGGTCGTCGGCGCCGAGGTCGGGGACGCTGACCGCCTCGCCGGTCTGGAACGCGGCGACGCACGGCCCTTCGCCGGACGCCGTCTGGAGCTTCTCGAACTCGAGCGCGGCGTCGTTCGACGCGGCGATGTAGTACGGGGCGATGCCAGGGGATATCAACGTCACGCCGGCGGCGGTGACCGGGAGCACGTCGACGATCCGCTCCACCAACCGGTCGAGAATGCTCTGGATCGGGAAGTCGGTGACCATGGTGCGAGCGAACTCGCTCAACACCGCTGACAGCTGCCGCTCATGGATCATGCCGTTCCCCCGAAGGCCGCGAGGTACGTACCCGCGCGGTCCGGACGGGGCCGCCCGAACGAGGCGACCAGCCCAGCGTACGCCGGAACTGGCGTTACCTCGCCAGGTGTCCAGTTAGGTCGGGTCCTGGCGTGGCGGGGCGGGGAGCATGTCCGGCGCGGTGCCCCCTTGGATCACCGCGCGAGCGACCTCGGTGAGCTTGAGGTTGTGGTCGCGGGCGTGGCGGCGCAGTGCCGCGAACGCCGCGTCCATGTCGACGCCCTTGCGCTCGGCGATGACGCCCTTCGCCTGCTCGATGACGATCCGGCTGTTGAGGGCGTGCTGCAGCTGCTCGGCCATCATCGAGCTGCGGTGCACGGAACGCCGCTGCAGGATGCCGATGGTCGCCACGTCGGCCAGCGCCTGGGCCAGCCGCTGGTCCGCCGCGGGCACCGGCTCGGCGCGTTCGCCGAAGACGTTCAGCCCGCCGATGGTCTGGTCGCGCAGGCGCAGCGGGACGGCCGCGACCGACCGGAACCCGGCGTCGAGCGCCGCGGGGACGAACAGCGGCCAGCGCTCGCGCTCGGCGGCGAGGTCCCCGCTGGTGACCGCGATGCCGGTCCTGACGCACTCCAGGCACGGCCCCTCGTTGTTCTGCAGCTGGAAGATCTCGAGCAGCCGGGTCGCCTCGCTCGACGACGCGACGACGGCGAGCCTGCCCTGCTGGTCGTCGAGCAGCAGCCCGGCCGCGGTGACGCCGAGGAGGTCGACGCAGGCCCCGACGAGCCGGTCCAGCAGGTCGACGATGTCGTAGTCGTCGACCAGGGTGTCCGCGAGCACGACGAAGATCTCGGCGAGCTCCTGCTCGCGGCTGCCCACCGCGGCGGGCCGGCCGCGAGAGCTGTCCTCAGTCATCGGTCCTCCGCAGCAAATCGTAAGCGCCGTTCGACGACGTCTGTCGCTACCCCGAGAAGCGGGCGACCTTGCGCGAACGCGCGTGCCCGCAGCATCGCGAACGCCTCCTTGGTCGTGACGCCGAGCTGGACCTGCACCATCCCCGTGGCCTGGTGTACCTGGGAGTGGTACGCCGACCCGGTGCCGAGGCCGTCGGGGAACGCGCCGCCGGCGCCCACGTCGAGCTCGAGCAGCGCCAGCGCGGCGGCGTCGGCCGCCATCAGCGCGCCGCCGAGCTGGTCACCGTCGAGGGCGCCCGCGCTCGCGCGGTAGAGGTCGAGCGCGCCGAGCCCCGCCGCCCCGACGCGGACCGGGAACGCGAACACCGCCCGGACGCCCGCCGTCCCGGCGCCCTCCATGAACGCCGGCCACCGCCCGACGGCGACATCCTCGGGGTTGTCGAGGTCGGGGACGAGGACCGGCGCGCCCGAGCGCACCGCATCGACGCACGGCCCCTCGCCGAGCGTGATCTGGAGGTCCTCGATCCGCGCGGCGACGTCGTCGCTCGCGCACACGACGCCGCGGTTGCCGCTCGCGGTGACCAGGGAGATGCCCGCGCCGGTGACGCCGAGCATCTCGACGCAGAGGTCGCAGATGCGGCGCGACTGGTCGCTGCGCTCGGCGACGGCACCGGCGAGCAGCCGGGCCCACGCGTCCCTGTCGTTCACCCCAGAACTGTAGTGCGCGCGCCCGCGCCGGACCGGGCGTCACGGCGCGGCGTGACGAGCGGCGCTCCGGTCACCGGGTGCCGGACGACGTCGACCGGCTGGTCGTACACCGCGGAGACGACGGCCGGGTCGAGCACCTCGCCCGGCGGCCCCGCGGCGACGACCCGGCCGCGGTGGAGCAGCACGACCGTGTCGGCGTACGCCGCCGCGGCGCCGAGGTCGTGCAGCACGGCGACCACCGCGCGCCCGGCGTCCGCGAGGCGGCGTGCTTCGCGGAGGACGCGTTCCTGGTGCCGCAGGTCGAGCGACGCGGTCGGCTCGTCGAGCAGCACGACCGGCGTGTCCTGCGCGAGGACGCGGGCGAGGGCGACCCTGGCCTGCTCGCCGCCGGACAGCCGGGTGACCGGCCGCTGCCGCAACGCCGCGAGCTCCGTCGTGCCCAGCGCCGCCTCGACCGCCGCGTCGTCGAACGCGGCGCGCGGCGTGCCGGCCCAGGCCGCGCGGCCCATCGCGACGACCTCCGCGACGCGGAACGGGAACGTCACCGCCGACCGTTGCGGCAGCACGCTGCGCAGCCGGGCGAGAGTGGCGGGCGGGTACGAGCCGATCGGCCGCCCGTCGAGGCGCACCTCGCCCGCGACGGGCGAGACGTCGCCGGCGAGCGTGGCGAGCAGCGTCGACTTGCCCGCGCCGTTCGGTCCGGCGACCGCGACCAGCTCGCCATAGCTCGCGAACAGGGAGGCAGCGAGAACGGTCCGGCCGCAGCGTTCGACGCGGACACCGCACGCCGCGAGAGCCGTCACGCCCAGCCGCCGCTCTCCGCGCGGGCCCGGCGGAGCAGCCAGAGGAAGAAGGGGCCGCCGACCAGCGAGGTGAGGACGCCGAGCGGCAGCTCCTGCCCGGCGACGGCGGTGCGCGCCACGAGGTCGGCGGCGACGAGGACGACCGCCCCGCCGAGGGCGCTCGCGGGGACGACGACGCGGTGGGCCGGCCCGGCAGCCAGGCGGACGACGTGCGGCACGACCAGGCCGACGAACACGACGATGCCGGTGAACGCCGTCGCCGCCGCGGTCAGCAGCGAGACCGCGACGACGAGCGCGAACGTCAGGCGCTGCACCCGCACGCCGAGATGCCCGGCGGCGCCCTCGCCGAGGGCGAGCAGGTCGAGGCGGCGGGCGCAGCGGAGGCTGACGGCGACGCCGGCGACCGCGACCGGCAGTACGGCGGCGACGGCGGGCCAGGTCGCGCCCGCGAGGCTGCCGAGGTTGAACGTCGCGATCGCGCGCAGCCGCGGGCCGTCCGCCGCGAACGTCATCAGCCCGATGCCCGCCCCGGCGAACGCGTTCACGGCGACGCCGGTCAGCACCAGCGTGACGACCTCGGTCCGGCCCCCCGACCGCGCGAGGAAGTACACAGCGAGGGACGCGACGACGCCGCCCGCGAAGCCGCCCGCCGGCAGCGTCCACGCGCCGAGCGCCGACGCGCCGCTGACCAGGACGAGCGCCGCGCCGAGCGCGCTGCCCGCCGAGACGCCGACGACGCCGGGCTCGGCGAGCGGGTTGCGGAACACGCCCTGCATCACCGCGCCCGCGCAGCCGAGCGACGCCCCGACGACGACAGCGAGCGCGATGCGGGGGAACCGCACCAGCCAGAGGACGTTCTCGCCCTGTGCCGCTCGCGGCAGCGGGCCCGCGTCGACGCCGATCCGGTGCAGCACCGAGCCGAGCACCTCGGCGGGGGAGACGTGCAGCTGGCCGGCGCCCGCCGCGACGACGCAGAGCGCGAGCAGCGTCACGCCGAGCGCGACGCAGACGCGGGCGGTCACGGGCAGGGCTCGCGCAGCGCGTTCGCGAGGGCGCTGACGACCCGTGGGGTGCGCGTACCGAACGACAGCAGCAGCCCGTCGTCGACAGCGATCACCCGCCGGTGGGCGGCGGCCGGCGTCTGCGCGATGCCCGGCATCGCCAGCAGCCCGTCCACGCCCCCGACCGAGGCGAGCGAGCCGGTCATGACCAGGATGACGTCCGGCCGCGCGGCGGCGAGCGCCTCGCTGGTGATCGGGCGGAACCGTTGCAGGTGCGCCCGGGTGCCTGCGTCGATCCCGCCCGCGGCCTCGATCAGGTCGTCGGAGCCGGCGCCGTCGCCGCCGAGGAGATAGACGCCCGCGCTGCCGCGCAGGTAGAGGAACGCGACGACCGGCTTCGTCGTCGCGGCGCCCGGCCGTGCGGCGAGCAGGTCGCGGCCGATCCTGGCGGCGAGGTGTTCGCCGGCGTCGCGCACGCCGAGCGCGGCCGCGACCGCGCGGACGTGGGTCGCGACACCGGCGACCGACTGCTCGTCGTCGACGAGGACGACGGGGACGCCGGCCGCGCGGAGCTGGGCGAGGACGGCGTTCGGGCCGATGCTGCCGTCGGTGATCACGACGGTCGGGTCGAGGCGGAGCACCGCCTCGGCCGCGAGGTCGTGGCCGGTGCCGGTGACGAGCGGAAGGTTCCGCGCGCCCGCGAACGTCGTGGAACGGTCGCGCCCGACCAGGCGGGCGCCGAGGCCGAGGCCGTAGACGATCTCGGCGAGGGAGCCGTAGAGGTTCACGGCGAGGATGCGCGACGCGTCGCGGACGGTGACGTCGCGGCCGTCGGCGGAACGTACGGTGACCGGCAGCCGCGGCACCGGCGCGGGCAGCGCGTCGACCCGGTCGTCGACCGAGAGCGTGACGGGCGTGCAGGCGGGACCTGCGGCGCGCGACGTTGCCGCGCAGCCGCTCGCGCCCAGCAGCGCGACCGCGACTGCGGTGGCGGCGACGCGGATCACGTTCGCCGCCGGCGGCCGAGCAGCGCCACGCCGAGAGCGCCGACGCTCGCGGCGCCGACACCGGCCGCGAGCGGCATCGGGCCGTTCGTCGCGGGGGCGGCGAACGTCACCGGCACCCGTGCGTCCTGCGTCCGGTCCTCGGTGCGGGTGTGGTCGGCGCGCGTGACGACCGCGCAGCGGACGTCGCGGCAGTCGTACGTCCCGATCTTCGCGCTCACCGCGAGCCGGACGGTGAACGTCCCGCCCGGGCCGTACGGCACCGCGAGGCCGCGGCCGTACGGCGGCGGGTCCGACGACACCCATTGCGAGCCGCCGCTCGCCCCCGTCGTGTCGGCGCCGCCGCCGCAGGGCGTCGGCCGCACGCCGGGGCCGCGGTCGACGCAGAACGCGACGTACACCCCCTTCGTCACGTCGAACCCACTGCCCGACACGACGACCGTGTCGCCGCCCGGCCGCAGCCCGTCGGCGTCCGACACCGTGATGGCGGGGGAGGCGAGGGCGAGCAGGAGCGCGATCACGGCGCGAGGTGGCGTTCGGCGAGCGCCGCGAAGACCGCGGCGTTGTGGCCGTACGCCACCGACACCTCGGCGGTCAGCGCTCCGGGCGGTAGCGCGTCGAGCCGGGCACGGTAGGCGTCCTTGTACGCCTTCGCGTCGGGGATCGCGGCGAACGTGAAGAACGTCGCGCCGCCGCCGTCCAGCGCGTACGCGCTCCGTACCGCCCGGCCGATCACCTGCCCGCCGGAGAGGTCGCCGAGGTAGCGGGTGTAGTGGTGCGCGAGGAACGCCAGCGGCT
The DNA here is from genome assembly GCA_030840645.1 of Frankiaceae bacterium. GTDB lineage: Bacteria > Actinomycetota > Actinomycetes > BP-191 > BP-191 > BP-191. Next base: position 33,922 of record JAVEEC010000020.1, on the reverse strand, counting down.
CGCGGCTCGCGGCGATCCGCGCGACGTACCGGCCGGTCGCGGCGGTGAGCGGGTGCTCGGCCGGCCAGGACGGCCCGGCCAGGTACGCGAGGTCCGCCGCGAGCGCGGGCACCCGGCGCAGGTCCTGGTCGACGAACGGACCGGCGACCGGGTCGGCCGCGAACGCGTCCCCGGCCGACTCCAGCGCGCTGTAGACCGCGTGCCACTGCGCGAGCAGGTCGGCGTACGCGGCGCGGTCGAGCACGCCGCCGAGCAGCGCCGTGACGAACGGCGACCGCTCGGTGCGGGCGTGGTCGCCGCGCGTGGCGTCGCGCAGCGCGGTCACGACGCCCGCCTGACGGACCGGCGGCGGAGCGCGTACGTCGCGCCGGCCCCGCCGGCCAGCCCGACGACGACGCTCGCGGCGACGGGCGCCGTCGAGGAGCGCCTTAGCGGCGGCGGCGCCGCGATGTCCGGCTCCGCGGCGGGCGTACCGCTGGCGGTGGGGCTGACGGTCCCGGTGGGTACGACCGCCGCCGCGCTCGGTGCCGGGCTGCCGACGGGCGGGCCGCCCGTGGCCCGCTGGGCGGCCGCCGGCGTCGCGGTCGCGCCGGCTCGCGGCGTGGCGCCCGGCCGGTACGGCACCACCGCGCGCCCTACGGGAGCGGGCTTCCCGGTCGCGAACGACACCGGCGTGAACGTGTCGTTGCCCCTGTCGGGGATGCCGTGCGCGGTGAACGTCATCACCTGGCAGCCGTCGCGGTAGCAGTCGACCAGCCGGTCGTTCGCGTCGAGGTACTTCGCCTTGAGCCCGGGCAGCGTCACCTCGAACGTCCCGTCGCTCCGCAGCTCGCTCTGCCCCGCGCCCCCGAAGGCGGCCGTACGGACCCACTTCGCGGCCTCGTACCGGTCGGCGTTGGTGGAGTAGTCGGCGCCCTTCGGGCCGAACACGACGTAGATGCCGACCCCGCCGTTGGCGGTCGGGTCGAAGCCGCTGCCGCGCACGGTCAGCGCCTGACCGGCCGGGTCGAGGCCGGTCGTCCAGGGCAGCACGGTCACGCGGGGCGCGGCGGCGGCGGGCCCCGCCAGTGCGGTGGCGCCGAGGGCGGTGGCGGCGAGGGCCGTACGGAGCCCGCTCACCGGGCGCCCGCGAGCGCGGCGGCCGCGCGCTCGTGCATCGCGACGACCTCGGCGCGGATCTCGGCGCGGTCGGCGATCCGGCGGGTCCACGGCACCCGGACGCGGACGACGGTGCCGTCGATGACGGCGGCGAACGTCGCGGCCGCGCCGTCGATGTCGTCGAGGCAGGCCTCGGTGGCGCGGGGCAGGTTGCCCAGGCCGCGGACGATGTCGAGGCAGTGGTCGGCGTGGTCGTCGTTGACGTGCGTCGTGACCGCGGCCACGACCGCGCTGTCGAACGGGCGGTCGGACATCCGTACTCCTAAGTTAGGTCAACCTAAGTAAGGGAGACCTAAGCGCACCCCGCGCCCCGCGTCAAACCACCCCGTACCTCACGCTCCGGAACCGGTGAACGGCGGCGTCGCTACTCACCGATTCTTAGCGCGGGGGGCGGCGGGTGTCGCGGGACGGGCGGTGGGGGCGTTCGCCGGGTTACGAGCCGAGCTGCTCCGCGAGGTACGCGGCCTCGCCCAGGTGGCGGATCAGGCCGAGCTGCGTCTCCAGCCAGTCGGCGTGCTCCTCCTCGCCGCGCAGGATCTCGGCGAACACGTCGCGGCTGCCGTTGTCGCCGACCGCGACCGAGGCCGCGATCGCGCGGTTGAGGCGTTCGACGGCCTCGTGCTCGACGGCGAGGGCCAGCTCGAGCTTCTCCGTGACGGTCTCGCCGACCCGGACGGTGCCGAGGCGCTGGAGGTTCGGCATGCCCTCGAGGAACAGGATGCGGTCGACCAGCCGCTCCGCGTCGCGCATCTCGTCGATCGAGTCCTCGCGGAAGTGCTCGGCGAGGCGCGCGTAGCCCCAGTTGCCGATCATCTTCGCGTCGACGAAGTACTGGTTGATCGCCGTCAGCTCGGCGGTCAGGACCTCGTTGAGCAGGTCGATGACGTCCTGGTGCCCTCTCACGCGTGCCTCCAGCTCCGCAGGTCGACCACCGCGTCACCCGGGGGGCGCCGGCGTTCGGACAGTAGCCGCTCCAGCTCGGGGTGGCAGGCGCCGCAGTGCGTGCCCGCGGTGCAGCGCCGCCCGATCTCCTCCACCGAGCCCGCGCCCGCCGCGACCGCGGCGCGGACCGTGCGTTCGGTCACGGCGCGGCAGTGGCAGATGTACACGCAGGCATGTTAGGTCTCCCTAACTCCCGGCGTCCATCCAGCCGCGGAACGGCTCCGACTCGTTCAGCAGGCGCGCGACCTGGCTCTTGCGGACCCCGCCGAACTTGGCGCGGACGTTGGCGACGTGCACCCGCGCGGTCCCGAGCGCGACGCCGAGGTCCTCGGCGATGTCCGCCGTCGTCAACCCGCGGCGCATCAGCTCGGCCACCGCGGCCTCGCGCCGGGTCAGGCCGGGCGAGGAGGCGTACGCCTGCCCGGGCGGCACCGCGAAGCCGGCGAGCGCCCCGACTCCGGGGTTGCGGCGCAGCAGGTCGGCCAGCGAGCGGTCGGCGCGCAGCGCCGTGAACCGGCGGGCCGCCTCCGCGAGCAGCGCGGTACGGCCGCCGTCGTGCCGGCGGGCGGTCTCGCCCGCGGCGGCGAGCGCCCCCGCGGCGAGGTACGGCTCGCCGAGCTCGTCGAAGCGCGCCGCGGCCCCGGCCAGTGCCTCGCTCGTGTCGCGCGTCCGGGCGGCGACGAGCGCGGCCGCGTAGGCGTGGCACGGCTCGAAGCGCAGGCTGCTGGACACCCGGCCGTCGAGGGCGCGGACGGTCTGGCCGTGGAGCGCGGGCGAGATCCGCGCGGTGGTCCAGAGCAGGTCCTCCCACCCCTGGCGGACGTCGAACTCCACGATCGCGCGCAGCGCCTCGGTCAGGCCGCGCTCCGGCTGTGGCTCCCGCCGGGCCGCGCGGACCCGCATGGCCACCGCCTGGATGACCGCCATCCACGCGCGGTCGTGCGTCCTGAGTGCCCGGCGGGTCGCGCTCTCGAGTCCGGCCGTGGTCATCCGCCGGTCGCGTTCGAGCCGGATCGCGGCGAGGACGAGGTCCGCCGGGGCCAGCGCGCCCAGCGGCTGGCCGGCGACGAGCCCGCCGGCGCGCGCGAGAGCGGCGTCCCACGCGCCGGACCGCCACTCGACGACGGCGCGGCACGGCGCGAGGGAGTACGTCGACAGGAGCGGCGTCACCAGCGTGGCCGCGCGGTCCATGACGACCAGGGCCCCGTCGAGGTCGCCGTGCAGCAAGCTGGCCGTCGCCCAGTTGCCCGCGAGGAGCGCGAGCCTGTTCTCCATGCCGAAGTCCGACCGTGTCTCCGCGACCTCGAACGCGCGGCGCCACACCTCGAACGCCGTGACGTCGCCCGCGAGGTAGGTGCTGAGCGCCAGCGCCGAGAGGCACCCCACCGTGACCAGGGTGTCGCCGATCCGCTCGGCGAGCGCGAGACCCTCCCGCGCGTAGGCGATGTACTGCTCGACCGGGTACTGCCCGCCGACCGCGTACCCGAGGCGGCCCAGCGTGTCCGCCACCCCCGAGTCGTCGCCGAGCGCGCGGTACGCGTCCAAGGCCTCCTTCAGCAGGGCCGTCGCCTCCGGGTACCGGCCGGCGGTGGAGAGGAGGCGCGCCTTGTCCACGAGCAGCGCGGCGTGGTCCGCGGCCGTGACGCGGCTGCCCCGTACCCGGTCGAAGATCTCGAGCGCGTCGTCGGGCCGCCGGGCCCAGCGGGCGAGCTGCGTCGCCTGCCGCGCGACGGCCGCGATGCGGGCGGGGTCGCCCTCGTCGTCCGCGAGGTCGAACGCGTGCCGCAGGTGCCGGATGGCGGTGCCGTAGTCGTGCGCCTGCACGGCCTCGTCGGCCGCGCGGAGGTACCACTCGACGGCCGCGCCGGTGTCGCCGGCGGCGGCGAGCTGCGGCGCGACCGCGGCAGCCGGTCCCGCGACGCGGATCAGCGCCTGCGCGAGCGCGGCGTGCAGGTCCCTGCGGCGGTCGTCCGGTGCCAGGTCGGCGAGCGCCTCGCGATGCAGGTCGTGCGTGAACGCCACGAGGCCCCGGTCGACGAGGACCAGCCCCGACGCGACGAGCTCGCGCCGCGCATCGTGGTAGCGCCGCCCGGTCCAGCCGAGCGCGGCCCGCAGGACCTGCGGGTCGGCCGGCTGCGGGGCGAGCGCCGCGATCCACGCGAGCTCGCGCGGGTCGACGGGCAGCGCGGCCACCTGCTCGTTGACGAGCGCCGCGAACAGCGGCATCTCCCGCCCCGCGCGCAGGCGCCTGAGCCACTCGTCGGTGAGCCGGTGGACGCCGACCCGGCGCGCCTCGCGGACGAGCTCCGTCACGGCGACAGGAACGCCGTCGGTGCGCGCGTGCAGCAGGCGGGCCGTCTCCACCGACGCGCGCAGACCGGCCGCCGCGAGAACCTCCGCGACGTCGCCGGTGCTCAGCGGTCGGAGGCCGACCTCGGTCACGAGCCCGCGCCGGTACAGCGGCAGGAGTGCCGCGGCGAGGGTCGGCGGCAGCGTGCCCGCCGTCCGGACCGCGGCGAGGAGCCGGACCCGGCGGGTCCACAGCACGTCGCCGAGCTGGCCGAGCCAGCCGAGGGTGAGGCCGTCCGACCACTGGAGGTCGTCGACGACGAGGACGCCGCCCGCCGCGGTCACAGCGGCGTTCGCGGCCTGCCAGATGTGCTGCTCGCGGTCCGGGTCGGCGCTGTCCGGGTGGTCGAGCTGCGCGGTGAGGTCCGCGCCCGCGTCGCCGAGCGCGGACGCGAGGCAACGCAGCCCGAAGCCGGGCGCCGCGAGGGGCGCGGCGGAGAACGCGATGTGGGCGACGACGCCGTGGGCGGGCGCCGTCGCGGCGATCAGGCTGCTCTTGCCGATCCCGGCCTCGCCCGTGAGGAGCACCGCCCGCGGCCCGGTGCGCCGCGCGGTCCCCAGCAACACCGCCCGGACCCGGTCGGTCTCCGCCGTACGCCCGACGAGAGCGGCCATCCGGAGAAAATATCGGTAGTTCCGTCGTATGTGAAGGGCACCAGGGGTCCGTACGGTAACGCCGTGTGGAGCCCAGCCCGCGCTACCGCCGGCGCCTCGTCGAGGACGACACCGACCGGCGCATCGTCAGCCTGGTCGTCGCCGGGGAGGACAACCGGGCGATCGCCCGCGCGCTCGGCATGCCCCTGGGCACGGTCAAGTGGCGGATCCACCGGCTCTACCGGCGGGCCGAGGTCACGAGCCGGACGCAGTTCGTTCTCTGGGTCGTCGCCCGGGGCCCGGACGAGGGGTCGTGACGGAGGCGACCAACTTTGGTTGGCGCGCACAGGAGCCTTTCGCGCGCGCCGCGAATCTCACTAGGCGGGGGTGCCGGTCGCGGCCGGTCGGGAGGGTGGCGCTCTGATGGCAGGGAACGCGTATCGACTCACGCTGCTCGCGGTGGCGGTGGCCGCCGCGGCGGTGGTGCCGGGCGCGACCGCCGTCCCCCAGGCGATCGGCGAGGCGACGATCGACACCGTTGCCGGTGGACTCTCGACACGGATCCCGGCCGACCAGCTGCCCTTGGCGACGACCGATCTCGTCGTGGATCCCGCCGGTCGCGTCTACGTCGCGTCCATGGCCGGCCCCGGCGCTGTCGTATTTCGCATCGACCTCGACGGGTACGCGACGCGGGTCGCGGGTGTCGTCGGCAGTGGCCCGCTCGGTGACGGAGGTCCGGCCACGCGCGCCACCCTGAAGTCGGCTAGCGCTATCACGCTCGACGCGGCCGGCAACCTGTATGTCGCGGATAGCTACCGCGTCCGCCGGATCACGCCGGGCGGCGTCATCTCGACGGTCGCCGGAACGGGCGTTCCGGGAGGTCTGGGCGACGGTGGACCCGCGACAGCGGCCCAGATCTACCTGCCGACTGGTCTCGCTGTCGATGCCGCCGGCGCGATGTACATCGCCGAAGCGAGCGAGCACCGCATACGCAAGGTCAGCCCGACCGGAGTCATCAGCACCTACGTCGGCGTCGGCCTGACGGCCGACGGCTCGGCGACCACTGGCGCAGACCCGGCGACCGGCGCGACGCTGCGCGCTCCACGCGCCCTGACAGTCGACCGCGACGGCAGCCTGTACGTCGTCGGAGACGCCACGCGCTCCGTGTACAAGGTCGGCACCGATGGCCGCGTCACGCCGTCCGCCGGCCTCGGCTCGCCCGCTGGCGACCTGCCCACCGCGGTAACCGGAATCGCGGCGACGTTGGGTGGCGGGCCGACCGCCGCGAACGCGTGGCAGTACACCGGCGACGGAGGGCCCGCGTCGCTCGCGGCGTTCGGAAATCCGAACGGCGTCGCGGTCGACGCTTCGGGCGCTGTCTATGTCGCGGACGGGATGGTAGCCAGCAACGCCAGCAACTGGGTGGGCAAGCTTCGGGTGCGCAAGGTCGTCGGCTCGACCGTCAGCACGGTGGCGGGCGATGGCAAAGTCGGGTACCGCGGTGAGGGTGGCCCCGCCACCGCGGCGAGCCTCGAGGCCGTCACCGGAGTCGCGGTCGGTCCCCACGGCGATCTCTATGTCGCCGACGGCAGCCGCGTGTTGACAGTCTCTGCCGCGACCGGGGTCGTGACGACAGCCGCCGGCATGCGAGCTGGCTCGTTCGGCGACGGACTCCTCGCGACGGCGGTCATGGTGTCCAACCCGCGGTCGCTCACATCGGCCGCCGGAACGTTCTACTTCATCGATTCAGTGGCAGGGTCCGCGGACATCGTGCGGCGGGTGCGCAGCGGCCGGGTAGACACGGTCGTCGGTGGCGGTACGGAGGCTCTGGCCGATGGCGTCGCGGCGCGTGGCGCGCGCTTCGACAACAACGTCGGCATCGGCATCGTCGGTATCGCGGTCGACACGGCGGGCACGCTGTACGTCGCGTCGCAGGCCGGTGGGCGCGGCCTGGTATGGAAGGTCACCGCCGATGGGTCGCTCGCGCTGTTCGCGGGCGTCGTGGGCGACGGCCGCGACCAGACCGACGGTCGACGCGCGACGGAGACGTACTTCGACTCCATCGTCGCGATCGCCGCGGATCCACGAGGCGGGCTGTTCGTCGCCGTTCCTCAGCAGGTCCGCCGGGTCGCGACGGACGGCATCGTCCGCACTGTCGCGGGCATGGTTCCGGCGCCGTCCGCGCTCGGCGATGGTGGCCCGGCGACCGCCGCTCATGTCGAGCCAGCCGCGCTCGCCGTCGCGCCGGCCGGTGACCTGTACATCGTGGAGTACAACACGAACCGGATCCGCCGGGTCGCGCCGGACGGCATCATCACGACCTTCGCCGGCTCCGGCAAGAACGGGTATGGCGGCGACGAGGGTCCGGCGCCGGACGCGGCTCTCCGCGCGCCCGCCGGTGCGGCCGCCGACGCGTCGGGCCAGGTGTACGTCGCCGACTACGGCAACCACCGGATCCGACGCATCGACGCGTCCGGGCGGATCACGACCGTCGCCGGCTCGGGCGCCACCGGCTTTGCCGGCGACGGCGGGGCGGCCGCCGACGCCGCGGTGGACTCCCCGTCGAGCGTCGTGGCGCTGCCTGACGGCCGCGTCGTCTTCGCCGACGGCCCTCGCGTCCGCGCGATCGTTCCGCCCGCGAAGGCCTCGCTGACATTGACTGCGGCGCCGGCGCGCGTTCGTGCCGGTGGCACGGTCGTCGTCGGCGGCGTGCTGCGGGTGGCCGGCCGGCCGGCGGCGGGCCTCGTGGTCGAGCTCTCGCGGCGGGCGGCCACGGCGGGGACGTACGCCGTCTTCGCGCGCGTCCGCACCGATTCGGGCGGCCGGTTCCGCGCGACTGACCGTCCGCGCCTGGACCAGGTCTATGTCGCGTCCTACGCCGGTGGGGTCGGCATCCTCAGTGCGATCTCAGCTCCTGTGACGGTTCGCGTGACCGCCGGGGACGGATAGGAATGGGTGGCGCAATGGTCGTTCGGAGCGCGGTCACTGTGGTCGTGAAGGCCGGAAAGTGAGGACGGTTCCGATGCAGCTCTCGACGATCGCCGGCCGGACCGGCATGTTCCGGCTCCTGGCCGTCGCCGCGCTTGCGGCGACGCTGGCCGCCCCGCCCTCCGTCGGCCCGGCGCGCGCCGCCGGCTGCTCGGTCAAGGGACAGATCACGCCGCGCGGCGGCGGCTGGACGACGATCAAGTACCCGGCGTTCCGCGACGTGCTGGCCGACCCGTCGAAGCTCGGCACGCTGTACCCCTTCGGCGGCCAGGGCGGCGAGAACGTCAACGCGACCGGCGTCGACCGGTGGGACGCGCGGGTCCTCTACGTGACGAACGGCAGGTCGCTGCTCCGCTCGGCCGACGGTGGCTGCACCTGGAAGGAGACGTTCAGCACGGGCGGCCTGACGGCGCTGGTCGACGTGCCGCCGTCGCCGGACGTGAGCTCGGTCCGCACGACGTACGACGCGATGACGATCACCGGCATCGTCACACCCGACGCGAAGTCGGTGCACGCGCGCGTGCACCTCGTCATCGTCGACGGGCCGAGCGGCGGGGTGGTGGTCGCGACGAGCCGCAACGGCGCCGACCACTGGACCTACTCCCAGCTCGACGTGAACGCCGCGGTCCCCAGCGCCGGCCAGACGCCCTCGTCGGCCTGGAGCGCGACCCTGGCGGTCGCGCCGCGGGACCCGAACGTCGTCTACCTCGGCGTGCAGCTCCGCCCGCAGGGCGGCAAGCTCTATTACCGCAGCAAAGACGGCGGAGCGCACTGGAGTGTGCAGTCGGTCAGCGACGTCGGGGACTCCCGCCACGACGGCCAGATCTTCCTGGCCGTCAACCCGCTGAACGCGAACGAGCTCTGGGAGGGCGACTGCACGGAGAGCGCTTGCTTCGACGCGTACGGGTACGGCGACTTCCGGCACTCGACGGACGGCGGCGCGACGTGGCAGCGGCCGACCAACGTCGGCAACCCGAACGCCTCGTACGTGGCCCAGGTCCTCGCCGTCGCGCTCCCGGGGGCGAACAAGGCCCGGGTCTACGCGCTCTACCAGGGGAACAGGATGTACCGCTCGGACGACGGCGGCGCGACGTTCCCCCGTGTCCCTGAAGGTGACTTCGACGAGCCGGCGATGTACACGTCCGGCCGGGCTTACCCCAACTACAACCGGCTGTTCCCGGGCAGCAACCCGCACGACCTGGTCGCCGCCGGACCCGGCAACAAGCTCTGGATCCTGTCCTGGACGCGGCTGCGGGCGCGGGCGAAGAACCCCTGGATCGACGTGTCCGGCAGGTACGCGGTGCCACATGGGTCCTGCTGTGACCCGAAGCGCCGCTGGGTGACTGCGCCCTCGATCTCGACGGTGACGCCTCGGCGGGTGTTCTTCGCGTCGACGCCGGACACGTTCGAGCGGTACGAAGGCAAGGCGTGAGTCACGTGTCGGCGAGGCTGGTGCGAGTCGCGGTGGTGGCGGGCGTTCTCGGGCTCGCCGTACCTGTCGTCACGGCGCGCGCGGTGCCGCCGTCCTGCGTCGCGGAGGACGCGCCGTGGCGCTGGCGGGCGGTGGACGTGCCGGACCGCGCACCGGTCGTCGCGGTGGACCAGTTCGACGAGGACCCGTGCCGGATGCTCGCGGTCACCGCGTCGGACGTCTGGGTGTCCGCGGACGGCGGCGCTCGCTGGCTGCGCCGCTTGAGCCTGGCGACGCCGGCGGTGGGGCTCTTCACCGAGCGGATGGGCGAGCGGCGGGCGCTGGTGGCGTTGCAGGACGGCGGTGTCCTGCTGACGACGGATGGCGGGGAGACCTTCACGTCGCCGCTGTTCCTGTCGGCGAACGGCGTGCCCCGGGTGGGCGGCGACGTCGTCGCGGCGACGGCCGGGCAGACGTACGGTACGACGCGGCAGAGCCGCAACGTGCTGGTGTCGGTGCGGTCGCCGGTGCCCGGGGTCCCGACGTTGTACGGCAGTACCGACGGCGGCGCGACGTTCCGGCCGCGCTCCTCACTGGGTCTCTGGGAGGGCGCTCCGGTACCGCCGATGCTGTTCACGCGCCTGTTCGTGGACGACGCATCGGGGTGGGAGTACGCGGTCAGCGCGCCGTCGCAGGACGGTGACCCGCGCGCGGGCGCCGACCCAGCCGCGGCACGGATGTGGTTCCACCTGGGCCGGCAGTGGGACACGACCGCGCCACGGGACACCTGGCACAGCGACACCATCAACGGCTCCTCGCCGAGCATGGTCCAGGATGCGGCGATGGTGCCGGTGGCGGCGCGGGGCAACGCCGCGTACCTGCCGCCGAGTCCGGTGTTCTGGGCGACGTCCGTCAACAACGGTCTCTTCTATGCGGACAGCCGCCGCGGCGGCGCCGGCGGGTCCTTTTACACGACCGCCGGGCTCCAGAGGTCCGCGGTGACCGGGATCCGCGCAGTGCCGGGCGAGCCGCCGTGCGCTGCCGAGCCGGACGACCGTTGCCTGACGATCCATGACCCGCACGACCGACCGAACCGCGCCGTGGTGCTCGTCGACAGGACGATCGTGCTGTTCGACGGCTCCGGCCGGAGCATCACGGGGCTGTGGCGCGGGCTGCCCGACGCGTGCCGACCCGAGGCGCTGCGCGTGTCGGGGAGCCGTCAGGCGGCGTTCCTGGTCCGCTGCGCGCGCGACGGCCGGACCTACCGGCTGACGACCTCGTCCACGGTGCGGCCGCCGGACGACCCCCCCACGCCCTCGCGGGGACGGACGCCGCCGCCGGGTGGGCTCCCTCGCACGCCGCTGCTGCCATTGGGCGTCCTGCCGGTGCCGAAGGACAGCGGCCGGCAGCTCGCGTTCGACGGGGAGTCGCTGCTGTTCACCGTTGCGGGCACGAGCAAGTGGGTCGCCGCGGTACACCGGGTGAGCACGACCGGTATGCACGCCGACCGGCCGATGCCGCTCGCCGGCGACATGAGGACGGTCACCTACAGCTGGGACCGGCCGCGCCAGTCGCTGTACCTGTTCGCCAACGCCGACCACCCGATGGTGGGCGGATCGGGCACCAAGGAGCCCTACTTCTACCGGTCGGGGGTGGCGCGGTTCGACCCACGCACCGGTGCCACGACCAGGCTGTTCATCTACGCCTGCGACCCGTCCTGCCGGTGGGCCTACGACCCCACCCGCGACGACTTCTGGCTCGGTAGCGAGCTCGGCCGCACCATCTCGTTCGTGAACAAGCGCGGGGAGCTGACCGGCGGCTGCTCGTACACGGGCTACGGCACCCCATACGCCCCGATCCAGAGCGGTGCGAAGCCCGACGGCGCCCGGGCGATCGTCTCCCTCGGCGACGGCACCGCACTCGTCGACTGGTACGACGGCGTCACCATCGTCCGGATCGACCGTGGCTGCCGCACGCTCGGCGTGTACTCCCATCCGCCGACCTCGAGCGTCGACAGCGCGTCACTCGCCTGCGACTCCGCGACGTACCCCGTCCCGGCGGTGTGGCTGCGGGTCAGCGACACCCTGCTCGCGGCGTTCCAGAGCCCGGCCGGCCTGTGCGGGTCGCCCACCCGGCTCGCCGTCCTCGGCCGGCCCGCCATCCGCCTCGGTACGAGTGCCGACGTGTGCGCCCGGCTCACCTTCCCGTCCGGGAGCCCGCTCCCCGGCCAGCCGGTCAGCCTGGCCGTGGCCGGTCGCTCCCTCGGCGCTGCCCGCACGGACGCGGCGGGGATCGCGTGCCGGGCCTACCGGCCGCCGGGCCGCCCGGCTGCCCGGCCGGCCATCAGGACGGAGCCGGTCGTCGCGACGTTCGCCGGCGCCGGTGCCGCCTACGACCCCTCCCGCGCAACCGGCGAGGTCGCCGTCGCGATCCCGGCCGCCGACCCGGGGCCGCGTTCCCGGCCCGCAGGGAACGAGCGCCCCCCGGCCGTCGTCGCTGCGCTGCCCGGCGTGGCCGCCGCGCCGCCCGCGCCCATCCAGCTCCAGCCCCAGACCCAGCCGCAGACGCAGTCGCAGGGGCAGGGCCAGGGCCAGGCCAACGCGCAGCAGGGGTCACAGCCCAACGCAGGCCTGGCCCTCACCGAGCAGGAGCGGGTCCAGGTCGCCCGCGAGCGGATCGGCGACTCCTCGCTCGCCGCGTCACGTCCGGGGGACGGCGACGCCGCCCTCGCCGCCGTCCAGTGCCTCGCCGGGCTGGTCGCCGCCGCTGCCACCGCCACCGCGCTGCGTACCCGGACCCGAACCCGGCCGCGCCGATGCGTTCTGTGAAGATCAGCACGCTCAAGGGGGGCGGGTGGGCTGCACAGAACGCTTCCGCGCCGACCGCAAACCCATCTGGCTACCCGGGGATATTGACGAGCACACCCGGCTAGAGGCGATGGTCACAAAGTTCTGTCATGAAGGCGACTGCACCGCCGCCGCAGGAGGTCTTGACTCGTCCCGATCGGCCCCGCTCTATCGCTATTGACCGGGGTTCGATACGGTCTGCCCCGCTGTGACCGGGGTGACTGGTGTGACTCACGGGAGAGGTGGCTCATGACCAAGCTCACCGGGCTGGTCGGACCTGGCAAGGAGTACGCGTACTTCTTCACCGGACCTGACTACGTCCGCTACGACATCGCGGCCGACGCCGTCGACGACGGCTACCCGCAGCCGATCGCGGGCGCCTGGGCGGGGCTGTTCGACGGCATCGACGCGGCGTTGGAGTGGCCGGACGGGAACGGGTACTTCTTCAGGGGAACGGACTACGTCCAGTACGACATGACCGCCGACAAGGTCGCCGACGGCTACCCGAGGTCGATCGCGGAGAACTGGCCCGGCGTGTTCACCGACGGCATCGACGCGGCCGTGCTCTGGCCGGGCGGGGAGTCGGCGTACTTCTTCAAGGGCGACGAGTACGTCAAGTACGACGTCGCCAACGACGGAGCCGCCGAGGGGTACCCGCAAAAGATCGCGGATAGCTGGCCCGGCGTGTTCACCGAGGGCATCGAGGCGGCCGTCGCGTGGCCGACCGGCGACGTGTTCTTCTTCAAGGGCGACGAGTACGTCAAGTACGACGTCGCCAACGACCGCGCGTACGACGGCTACCCGCGCCCGATCGTTGACGGCTGGAACGGCCTGCCGATCGGCGCCGCGGTCACGCCGCACGCGCCCGCGGGCAGCGCCACGAGCGTCCGCGACGCGTTCCCCGCGTTCACGACGCGGTTCGAGGGCCGGGTCCCGTGGATGTACCTGGACGTCAAGGCGCTGGTGACGGTCGCCGTCGGCAACCTCATCGACCCCGAGCCGGCCGCCCTCGGGCTGCCGTTCGTGCACAAGAGCGACGGCTCGCCCGCGACGCGCGACGAGATCAGCGCCGAGTGGCGCGCGGTCAAGGCCGACACCAGCCTCGCGCAGAAGGGCCACCGCGCCGCGGAGAAGGTGACCAGCCTCAAGCTCACCGAGGCCGGGATGGACGACCTGATGCACACGAAGTTCGACGCCAACGAGGCCACGCTGCGGGCGGCGTTCCCGGACTGGGACTCCTACCCGGCCGACGCCCGCCTCGGCCTGCACAGCATGGCCTGGGCGCTCGGCCCCGCCTTCGCGTCGGGATGGCCGAAGTTCGCGGCCGCGGCGCGCGCCCAGGACTGGGCGAGCGCGGCGACCGAGTGCCGCATGAGCGAGGCCGGGAACCCCGGCGTGAAGCCCCGCAACGACGCCGACGTGGACCTGTTCACGAACGCGGCCACCGTCCGGGCCAAGGGCCTCGACGGCAACGTCCTGTATTTCCCCGGCAAGCCGTAGGAGGCCAAGAGATGGGTTACCCCCTGAACGACATGGGCAAGGCGCTGACCTCCCAGATCTACCACACCGTCATGGGTGGCGACGACACCGTGCAGCCCCCCAAGAACACGTTCTTCACCTGGGCGATGCCCGGCCTGCCGTTCACCGAGGCCGACCTCGACTTCTGCGCCAAGGGCATCTACTCCGCGCCGACCGCCGAGGAGATGAACACCCGCCTCAGCCACGCGTTCGCGCTCTCGATGCTGCTCGACTTCATCCCCGACGCCGGGGCGCCGTACAGCAACGACCGCCAGGAGGGCATGTACAAGCCCGACGCGGAGAAGCGGCTCAGCGAGATGTACCGCCAGATCCTGCGCTTCTCCAAAGTCGTCAGCACCGAGCTGACCGACAAGGAGAAGCAGAAGCTGGAGCAGCTGCGCGGCAAGCTGTTCGTGACCAAGAAGGTCACCGACCTGGTGACCGACGAGGTCAAGGAGGTCATCGAGGAGAGCCCGCTGCTGCGGGCGTACAACGAGAAGATGGCCGCCTACCTCGCGGCCACCACCGAGTACAACGCCAAGCGCGCGGCGGCCGCGGGCGCGACCGGCCCCGAGGGCAAGGCGGCGGTCGCCGACTGGTCGATGAACGCGCAGACGTATGCCCTCAAGGTGAAGGCCGCGGCCGACGCGTGGACCTCGGGCGGCTACCGCAACGACGTCGACGAGATCAACGCGTTCATCAACCAGACCACCGAGCGCAGCATGGTGCTCTGGAAGCAGAGCCTCGAGGAGGCGTACGAGAAGGGCGTCGTCACCAGCACCGAGGTTCCGATCCCGTTCCGCTACACGACCCTGGTCCCCGGCAACATCGCGACGGCCGGCGGCTGGACCAACCTCGGCGTCAGCCACCTGCACCAGGTGTCGACGACCGACGAGTCGTCCACGTCGTGGAACGCCGGCGGCGGCGTGAACTTCGGGCTGTTCTCCGCCAGCGGCGGCGTCAACAGCACCAAGACCGAGGTCGACGGCAGCACCGAGGTCGAGTCGTTCCGGCTCTCGTTCGACCTCGCCCAGGCGGTCATCGTCCGGCCGTGGTTCTACCCGGAGTGGTTCGCCAACCGCGGCTGGACGCTGCGCAAGGGGGAGGGCTGGAACTTCAGCGACCTGCCGTCGGATGGCGGCGCGCCGCCGAAGGGCGAGTTCATCGGGTACGCGACGCAGGCGATCTTCGTGCGCAACGTAGAGATCGAGTCGAAGGAGTTCGTGTCCAAGTACCACGACGTGAAGTCGCACGTGGACGCGAACGCCAGCGTCGGCTGGGGCCCGTTCCGGCTCTCCGGAGGCTACGCGCACGACGAGCACCACAACAAGACCGAGTCCACGGACGACGGCCAGACGCTCAAGGTCGGCGGCATGCAGATCATCGGGTTCGTCAACCACCTGATCGGCAAGGCCCCGAACCCGCTCGAAGAGCTGAAGGACGCCGACTTCGTCTAGCCCGGCCGGACGACCGGCCCGATCGGGAGGAGAGGGATCGTGTCCACAGGCATCGACGCCACCGTGGTGCTCGGGCTCGCCGGCAAGGCGGCGACCGTGTTCGCGGAGGAGGGGACCTACCTCAGCTTCCCGCTCGGGCCGGTCGGGATCGAGGCGAGCCGCCTGAAGGCGCTCGTCGCGGACCCGTTCAGCCCGGAGGGCGCGCAGGCGCTCACCGAGTTCTCGCTGCTCGTCAACGAGATCCCCGCCGGGCCGCTCTGGCAGCCCGACGGGGACCGGCTCTGGGACGTCTACGGCGACGTCCTCGCGCACTCCGACCTGGCCGACGCGCCGCCGCGCACCGAGGCCGAGGAGCAGAAGTACCGGACGGCGTACGACCTCCTGTACCAGGTCGCCGGCGACGGGACCGTCACGGCGTCCGCCGTCGTGGTGACGTACGAGCAGCGCCGCGACGCCTACCTCGCCGCCATCCAGGAGTACAACAACCGCAAGAGCGAGGCCGCCGTCTCGACCGACGCCGAGGTGGCGAAGGCCTGGGCGGCCGACGAGCCGAAGCTCAAGGGGGCCGTCGACGAGGCGGAGCAGGACTGGGCGGTCGCGGGCAGGCGGGACGAGGTCGGCGACGCGCGGCGGGTGCTGCGCGACCTCGCCTCGCGGTCCCCGGCGGCGGCGTGGGCCGACTACCGCAAGCAGTACGACCCGGACCTGCCGGAGATCTACTTCCGCACGTCGCCCGACGGGTCGTCGTTCGTCCCGACGGGGTACCTGCCGTCCGACGTCGTCGACGCGGCCTGGCCGACCATCACCGCGACGCGCGAGGAACTGGCCGCGCTCTCCGCGAGCGCGCCCGCGGAGCTGCGGGCCCGCCTGGAGTCGAGCGACGACGCCGAGGTCGAGTCGGTGTCGTTCCAGTACTCGACGGTGACGGTCAGCCGGCCATGGTTCACGCCGGGCGCGCTGGCGTCGCGCGCCTGGCGGTTCCGGGACAAGGACCGGGTCCTCTCCGACGGCGCGACGCCGCCCGCGGGGGAGTGCGCGGCGTACGTCACGGGGCTGGTCCTCGCGCGCAACATCACCGTCCGCCGCCCGGCAGCGGCCGGGACCACCCCGAGCCTGGGGTTCCTGCCGATCGCCAAGCTCAGTGCCGCGACGAGCCTGCGCGCCCGCCCGTACACGCTGGCGCTGCGCGCGACGGCGGTCGCCGAGCCGGCCGCGGCCCCGCCCGCCGAGCCGACGGTCTCGCGGGTCGCGATGCGGGGGTCGTTCGCCCGGATGGCGGCCCGGCCGCTGATCGCGCGCGAGAGCGTAGCCGGGGAGTCACCGATCGTGACGACCGGCATCCGCGCCACCGGGCGGCCGTTCGCCAAGGACCTGCTCCTCAGCCGGATCACGAGCACGCGGCTCGGCATCATGCTGCCGCCGCGCCACACGCTCCCGCCGCCGCCGCCGGAGTCCACGGAGACCACCAGCGACCCGGACGAGATCTACGTGCTCGCGTTCGTCTGCCGCACCCTGCCGAAGGCTCCCGACCCGGACGACTCACTCAGCTGGCCGTAGATCGCGGCCGGCACGGGGGAGCCCTACAGAGGAGGACCGCACCATGACCGAGATGGACGAGACACCGCTCGACACCACCGACACCGACAGGACGGACACCGGCACGACCGTTACCGGCGGGACCGACACCGGCACGACGGACACGAGCGTCGACCCCGCGGACATCGAGATGGAGGACGAGACCGAGCGCGAACGCGTCCTCGAGACCGAGACCGAGGGCGACACCGAGCCGGACACCACCGTCGCCGCCACCGAGAGCACCGACGGCGTCGACCAGGACGACCCGGGGCCGCCGTACCTGTTCGTCGACCAGTATTCCCTCGACAGCGGCTTCGAGCCGCCGTGGGCCACGCTGCTCGCCACGCCCGGCTTCTGCGGGGCCATCCTCAAGGCGTGGGACGGCCTGCGGTTCAACGACAAGGGCTGGTTCACGCACAACTGGCCGCTCGTGCGCGACGCGGGCGGCGACCGGTACGGCGTGAGCTGGTTCCGGGGCGCGTACCTGTTCCTCCAGCTCACGCTGAGCGGCGCGGACCAGGCGGACGCGTACCTCCAGGCGATCGAGACCGCCGGCGGCTGGGACCCGAGCGGCGACATCCTGCCGGTCATCGACGTCGAGCTCGGCGGCGAGAAGCACCCGAACCGCAAGGCGAGCGCCCAGCAGGTCATCGACTGCGCGACCGAGTGCGCCAACCGCCTCCGCGAGCAGACCGGCCGCAACGTCATGCTCTACGGCCGCGGCGCGATGCGTGACCTCGGCATCACGAACGACAAGATGGGCTGCGACGTCGTCTGGAACCCGAGCTACACGTCGTCGATGGTGCGCAACGGCCTCCAGGCGTTCGACCTCGAGGAGATCGCGCTCTGGCAGTACTGCGGCGACAACTTCGCCGCGTTCAAGAAGCTGCCGAACACCGTCCCCGGGTTCAACAAGATCGACATCAGCGTGTTCATCAAGGGCGCCCAGCGCCCGACCCTGCAGATGGTCAAGGAGACCCTGATCGGCTAAACCTCAAGTAGAGGTTGATGGCATACGACCGTGCGGTGCCGGGCGAAACGGGGCTTCCGGCACCGCACGGCCCCCGTCGCGAGGCGGGCGGGCGCCGGGCGACGGCCGTCGCGTGTCGGGTTCCGGGTAACCGCAGGGATACGTCCGACACGCCGTGATGATCGTTGCGAATCGTTCGGCGACCTGATCGAATCCTCGCGACCACTACGGGGGCCGACCGAGGCGAGGTTCGCTGTTGCGATGACCCGGCGACGTTGGGCACCCGTGCTGTCGCGCGCCGCGGCGGCGGCGGTCGTGCTGATCGCGGGCCAGGTCGGGTCGGCCGGCGCGGCGGCCGCGGCCGAGATCCCGCCGACCGGCTCGCCGTTCTTCTTCCAGACCAACGGCCCCGGCGCCGCCCTCGGCAACGGCGACTGGTACGCCTCCGCGGCCCCCGGTGCGGGCGCCGGCTACCACTACGTCCAGTTCGCGGTCCCGTGCGGGTGGCCGACGACCACGCCGGTCACCGTCGACCTGTTCAGCCCGGAGATGAACGCCGACGCGGCCGCGCTGACCACGCACGACGAGGGCGCCGGCAGCCTCGACACCACGACGTTCGAGCTCTACGGGCCGGGCACGCCGGTCGGCCCCGGCTTCGACCAGCCCGCGCCTGGCACCGGCACGCTGCTCACCAGCTACCCGCCGTCGGCGACCGGGGTCGCGGAGGCCTGGGTGCGCTTCGCCACGCTCAGCCCGGTGACCTGCGGTACGTACGTCGTGCGCAGCGCCACCGCCACCGACGACCAGAACGGCTGGCGGATCCGGGTCGGCTTCGACGCGGACAGCAACGTCGCGACCGCGCCGGTCGACGACCTCGACGGCGTCCCCGGCACGAACGACGAGCTGGTCGTCGGCCAGTCGGCGGTCTCCTACCAGCAGAACTCCGGCGCCAACGCCTGCATCGACCTCTACGAGTTCGTCGGGCCCGGCCAGGCGACCATGAACATCCACAACTTCGACTACGACCTCACGGCGATCCCCGGCTCGGCGGTCAACTACGTGTCCCCGAGCGGCACGGTCACCGCGGGCACCGTCTCCGCCCCGAGCGCGACGTGGAACGTCAGCAACGCGGTCAGCCGGGGCGCGGGGGACGTCATCACCAACCCCGAGGCGGGCTGGTGGCGGATCAGCTCGTGCGTGAGCAGCGGCAACCAGTTCATCCAGGAGGGGCAGTTCAACGTCCCCGCGTTCTCCGCGCGGCCCCCGGCGCCGGCCCTGGACGTCACCAAGAGCGACGGCGAGGCGGTGGCTGCCTCCGGCGACACCCTCACCTACACCGTCGGCATCACGAACACCGGCGACCCGGTCCTCCCGGGCGCCGCCACCGCGGTCGTCGCCACCGACACGCTGCCGGCCGGCACGACGTTCATCAGCTGCGGCTTCGTCGCTCCCGCGACGGGAACGTGCGGCGCGAGCGCGGGCGTCGTCACGGCCACGCTGACCGGCGCCATGAACGCAGGGGCGTCGGCGACCCTGGCCGTCACCGTCACCGTCGACACCGGGGCGACCGGCCCGCTGACCAACGACGTGTCGGTCGCGTACCAGGACTCGTTCGGCAACAGTTTCACCCCCGCGGTCGCGACGGACGTCGACGTGGTCGGCACCGGCGCCATCGGCAACCTGGTGTTCTACGACGCCGACGGCGACGGGACGCAGGACGCCGGGGAGCCCGGGTTCCCCGCCGTCCCGGTCCGGCTGGTCTGGGCCGGCGCGGACGACACTTTCAGTACCGCCGACGACGAGATCACCGACACGACGACCGACGCCAACGGCGGGTACCTGTTCACCGGGCTCGCGGCCGGCCAGTACCAGGTGGACCCGGTCGGGCCGGCGGGGTTCGTGCTCACGGCGGGGACGGACCCGTTCCCGGTCACGCTCGGCGCGGGTCAGCAGGACCTGACGGCCGACTTCGGCTACACGGGCACCGCCTCGATCGGCGACCGCGTCTGGAACGACCTCGACGGCGACGGCGTCCAGGACGGCGGCGAGCCCGGGATCGCGGGCGTCACGGTCACCGCGACCTGGGCCGGCTTCGACGGCACGGCGGGCACGCCCGACGACCGCGCGTTCACCGGCACGACCAACGGCTCCGGCGTCTACGCCATCCCCGGGCTGCCGCCGGGGGCCTACGCAGTGGCCGTGACCGGCGGCCTGCCCCCCGGGTACGTCGCCACGACCGCGGCGACGATCGCCACCACGCTCACGCCGGGGGAGGCCGAGACCGGCGCCGACTTCGGCTACCAGCAGCAGGCGGACCTGGTCGTCACCAAGACGACGAGCACGCCGACCGTGTCGGCCGGTGACGACGCGTCATGGACCGTCACCGTGAGCAACGCGGGTCCGGCCGCGGCGGCCGGGCCGATCACCGTGACGGACACGCTGCCGGCCGGCACGACGTACGTCTCGGCCGGCGGCACCGGCTGGACCTGCGGCGAGGCCGCCGGCACGGTCACCTGCACCCGCGCCGGGGCGCTGGCGAATGCGTCGGCGCTGCCGCCGATCACCGTGGTGGCGACCGTGACGGCGGACGCCGCCTCCACGGTCACCAACCCGGCGTCGGTGACCAGCGCGACGTTCGACCCGGACCTGTCGAACAACACGGCGACCTCCGACGTCACCGCCGTCCCCTCGGCCGACGTCACGATCACCAAGAGCCACGCCGGCGCGTTCCTGGTCGGCTCGGACGCCGCCTACACGATCCTGGTCGGCAACGACGGCCCGTCGGCCGCGGCCGGGCCGTTCACCGTGACGGACACGCTGCCTCCGGGCCTTACGTTCGTGTCGGCGGCCGGGACCGGGTGGACCTGCACGGGAAGCGCGACGGTCTCCTGCGCGCACGCCGGGCCGCTCGCGGCGGGCAGCAGCCTGCCCGCGATCACGCTCACGGTGGCCGTCACGACCGCCGCCGAGGGCGGCGTGACCAACACCGCCGCTGTCGACCCGGGCGCCACGGCGGACCCGGACCCGAGCAACAACACCTCCGCCGACCCGACGACGGTGGTCCCCGTCGCCGACCTCGGCATCGTCAAGGCCGCGACCGGGACGTTCGTGGTCGGCCAGCAGGCCGGCTACACGCTCACGGTGAGCAACGCGGGCCCCTCCACGGCGGCCGGGCCGATCGTCGTGACCGACACGCTGCCGACCGGGCTCACGTTCGTCTCGGGTACCGGCACCGGCTGGGCCTGCGCGGCGACCGGACAGGACGTCACGTGCACGCACGCCGGGTCGCTGGCGACCGGGCCCGACTCCGTCGTCACGGTCACCGTCGACGTCGGCGCCACCGTCGGCTCGGTCGTGGACAACACGGCCGCCGTCGACGGCCCCACGCTCGACCCGAACCCCGCCAACGACACCTCGACCGCGTCCGACCCGGCGACCCCGACCGTGGACCTGGCGATCGGCAAGAGCCACACCGGGACGTTCCTCGTCGGCGGGACGGCGTCGTACACGATCACGGTCGCCAACAACGGCCCGTCCGCCGCCACCGGCACGGTCACCGTGCACGACCCGTTGCCGGCCGGCCTGACCCCGACCGGGGCGTCCGGCACCGGCTGGACGTGCGGGATCGTCGCGCAGGCGGTCACGTGCACGCGTGCCGGGGGCGTAGGCATCGGTGTCACGCTGCCGCCCATCACCGTCACGGCGACGGTCGGGGCGGCGGCGTACCCCTCGGTCACCAACGTCACGACGGTCGACACGCCGGCCGGGACGAACGAGCCCGTGACCAGCAACAACACGGCGTCCGACCCGGCCACGGTCGAGCCGCGCGCCGACCTGACGGTGACCAAGACGCACGCCGGGAGCTTCGGCGTCGGCACCAACGGCACCTACACCCTCACCGTCGGCAACGAAGGCCCGACCGAGGCGACCGGGCCGATCACCGTGGTCGACACGCTGCCGGCCGGCCTCGGGTTCGTGTCCGCGGGCGGCGGCGGGTTCACCTGCACGGCCGCTGCCCAGACCGTCACCTGCACCCGGGCCGCCGCCCTGGCCAACGGCGCGAGCGTGACGATCACGCTCGTCGTCTCCGTCGGCCCGGCCGCGGCGGGCACCGCCGTCAACCACGTCGAGGTCAGCGGCCCGGCCACCGACCCCGACCCGACCGACAACGCCGACGACGACCCGACGCTCGTGGTCCCGTCCGTCGACCTGGCCGTGACCAAGTCGCACACGGGCGCGTTCCGGGTCGGCGAGCGGGGGACGTACCTGCTGACGGTCACCAACCACGGCCCGTCGGCGGCGGCCGCGGTCACCCTGACGGACGCGCTGCCCGCCGGTTTCACCTACGTCAGCGGCACCGGCACCGGTTGGGTGTGCGGGGCCGTGGCGCGCACCGTCACCTGCACCTTCACCGGCCCGCTCGCCGCGGGGGCGTCGTCGGCGATCACGCTGGTCGTCGCCGTCGGCCCCACCGCCGCGGCGACCAGCGTCAACGTCGCCGACGTGGCCAGCCCGGCGCCGGACCTGAACCCGGCCGACAACCACGCCACCGACTCGACGCAGGTCGTACCCGACGTCGACCTGAGGCTCAGAAAGACGATCGTCGGCCCGGCCGTCGTCGGCGCCGACGCGACCTGGCACCTGGTCGTCTCGAACGCCGGGCTCTCCGCCGCGCCCGGCCCGGTCACCATGGTCGACACACTTCCCGCCGGCCTCACCTTCACCGCCGCGTCCGGCCCCGGCTGGGCCTGCTCTGCGGCCGGCCAGGTCGTGACCTGCGTCCACGCCGGGCCGCTGGCCGCGGGGGCGGTGTCGACCATCACCGTCGTCACTCGCGTCGTGACCGGCGGCCGGCTGACCAACCCCGCGACGGTGGTCTCGTCCGCCGCGGACCGCAACCCGGCCGACAACTCCGACACGCTGATCGTGTCCGCCGTCGCCGCGCCGGTGCCCGCGCTGCCGGCCACGGGTGGCGACCCGGTGCCGTTGACCGCCTTCGGCCTCGCGCTGCTGACCCTCGGCGCCGCCGCCCTGACCCTCGCCCGCCGAGCCGCTATCTCACCTCTGGAGGAACCATGCTGCGCGTACTCGCTCTCGCCGCCGGCCTCGCCCTCGCGGCCGTCACCGCGGCCCCGGCCACGGCGGCCGGTGTGGCCCTGACCTGCATCTCGCTCGACAGCCGCTGCCAGACGTTCACCTGCCCGGCCGGCACCCGCACGGTGTTCAACAACGGCTTCACCGACACCGGCCCCTGGGTCGTGATCTGCTCCCCGGTCTAGCAGCGACCCGCCCGACTCGTTCTGTGAAGATCACCACGCTCGAGAGGGGCGGGATTCCTGCACAGAACGCGGCTAGCCCGGGCAGCCAGGCAGCGGCCACGGGGTCCGGGAGGGGCAGGTCGACAGCGGCTTGCCGCCGATCGTGAGCATGGACTGGATGCTGACGCCCACCGCCATGCCGTCGGTGTTGACGACCAGGCCCTTGTGCCCGGCGACAGCCAGGCCGGCCGCGGTGGTCACCGGGCCACCGGAGTCGCCGCCCAACGTGGCTCCGAACCACTTGACGTACCCCGGGGCACGGAACCCGAGCACCCCGGCCCGGGGGTAGCCGGGTCCTGTCGTGACGTCGAGGCCGTGGCCGGTGAACGTGATCCCGGTGCCGGGTCCTGACGTGAGGTCGGCGCCGGTCGGACCACCCCAGTGCGCCACGGACGGACTGACCCACGAGCTGAGCGCCGGGTCGATCGCGACGAGAGCGAAGTCGTCGGTGAACGCGCCGCCGCCGAGGACGGCGACCGTGCCGATGTCGACGGTCACCGGGAGGCCGTCGGTCGGGCTGATCACCCGTAGCGACACGTGCTGGCCGACGGAGCCGACGCAGTGTGCCGCGGTCCCGATGTAGAGCTGCTGGGCCGGATCGAAGGCGCCCTCGGTGGTCTGGAATACGAAGCCCATCGTGCACTGACTCGGCGACACCATGAGGGCCCCGGGACGGATGCCCGTGAACACGTCGACGGACGTCGCGGGTGCCGCACCGCCCGGTGCGGCGGTCACGGCCAGCAGCCCCGCGGCGACCAGGGCGAGAGAACGGAGACGGAACATGGGGGCCTCCAGTGTTCGGCGGGTGCCCGGGCCGGGCGGGAGCAGGATGCCGCGAATGTCCGGTCCTCACCAGGGGGGTCGGCCCGATCTGGACTCACTCCAGAATTGGCGCTAGGGTCCGGGCATGGCCAGGGAGACGTCCGTCGACAACGGCGCGCTGCTGCGCCGGCACGGCCTGCACGTCACGGCCCAGCGCCTCGCTGTCCTGCGGGCGGTGGCCGACCGGCCGCACAGCACCGCGGACGACATCGACCGGGCGGTCCGGGCCGAGCTCGGTGCGATCTCCCACCAGACTGTCTACGACGCCCTCGGCGCCCTCACCGAGAAGGGCCTCCTCCGGCGTATCCAGCCCGCGCGGTCGCCGGCTCGCTACGAGGGCCGGGTCGGCGACAACCACCACCACCTCATCTGCCGAACGTGCGGCCGGATGGTCGACGTCGACTGCGCGGTGGGCTACACGCCGTGCCTGACGGCCGCCGACGACTTCGCCTACGAGATCGACGAGGCCGAGGTGATCTACTGGGGCCGCTGCCCCGACTGCGTCGCGGCGAGTCCGCCGAGCAATGACCGACAGAAGAACCCACCCGAGAGGAGCAGCCGTGCCTGACCGCGGCAGCGAGAGCGAGAACCCAGCAATTCCCTCACCCACCCCCGAGCCGCCGAAGCGGCCGCGCTCGAACCGGGACTGGTGGCCGAACCAACTGCCTCTGCAGGTTCTCCACCAGCACTCGCCCCAGTCCAACCCGATGGGCGAGGACTTCAGCTACGCCGACGAGGTCAAGACCCTCGACGTCGACGCGCTGAAGCGCGACGTGATCGAGGTGATGACGACGTCGCAGGACTGGTGGCCGGCCGACTACGGGCACTACGGCCCGTTCTTCATCCGGATGACGTGGCACGCCGCGGGCACGTACCGCATCGCCGACGGCCGCGGCGGCGCCGGCAGCGGCGAGCAGCGCTTCGCCCCCCTCAACAGCTGGCCCGACAACGCGAACCTCGACAAGGCGCGCCGGCTGCTCTGGCCGGTCAAGCAGAAGTACGGCAAGAAGCTCTCCTGGGCCGACCTGCTGGTCTTCGCCGGCAACGTCGCCATGGAGTCCATGGGGTTCGAGACGTTCGGCTTCGGCTTCGGGCGCGAGGACGTCTGGGAGCCCGAGGAGATCATCTGGGGGCCCGAGGACACCTGGCTCGGCGACGAGCGCTACAGCGGCGACAGGGAGCTCAACGGCCCGGTCGGCGCCGTGCAGATGGGCCTCATCTACGTGAACCCGGAGGGCCCCAACGGCACCCCGGACCCGCTCGCGTCCGCCAGGGACATCCGGGAGACGTTCCGCCGGATGGCGATGAACGACGAGGAGACGGTCGCGCTCATCGCGGGCGGCCACACGTTCGGCAAGACTCACGGTGCCGTCAGCGCGGACTACGTCGGTCCCGAGCCGGAGGCCGCGCCGCTGGAGGAGCAGGGCTTCGGCTGGAAGAACACCTACGGCAGCGGCAAGGGCGTCGACACGATCACCAGCGGGCTCGAGGGCGCCTGGACGAACGAGCCGACCACGTGGGACAACGGGTTCTTCGACAACCTGTTCAACTACGAGTACGAGCTGACGACCAGCCCCGCCGGCGCCAAGCAGTGGACCCCCGTGAACCCCGAGGCGCGGGACACCGTGCCGGACGCTCACGACCCGGCCAGGCGGCACGCGCCGATGATGCTGACGTCCGACCTGGCGCTGAAGGTCGACCCGATCTACGGGCCGATCTCGAAGCGCTTCCACGAGAACCCGGACCAGTTCGCGGAGGCGTTCGCCAAGGCCTGGTACAAGCTCTTGCACCGCGACATGGGACCCGTCTCGCGCTACCTCGGCC
The DNA here is from genome assembly GCA_030840645.1 of Frankiaceae bacterium. Lineage (GTDB taxonomy): Bacteria > Actinomycetota > Actinomycetes > BP-191 > BP-191 > BP-191. The sequence goes on along the minus strand of JAVEEC010000020.1, from coordinate 8,150 downwards.
CGTGGGTTCCCGAGCCGCAGCTGTGGCAGGACCCCGTCCCCGCGGTCGACCACGAGCTGGTCGGGGACGCGGACGTCGCGGCCCTCAAGGCCGCGATCCTCGCGTCCGGGCTGTCCATCTCCCAGCTCGTCTCGACCGCGTGGGCGTCGGCGGCGAGCCACCGCGGCACCGACAAGCGCGGCGGGGCCAACGGCGCGCGGATCCGCCTCGCGCCGCAGAAGGACTGGGCGGTCAACGAGCCGGCCGAGCTGGCCACCGTGCTGCGGGCCCTCGAACAGGTCCAGCAGGACTTCAACAGCGCGCAGTCCGGCGGGAAGAAGGTCTCGCTCGCCGACCTGATCGTGCTGGGCGGCGCCGCGGCCGTCGAGCAGGCGGCGAAGAACGCTGGCCACGAGGTCACGGTCCCGTTCGCGCCTGGCCGCACGGACGCCTCGCAGGAGCAGACCGACGTCGAGTCGTTCGCCGTGCTCGAACCGACGGCAGACGGCTTCCGCAACTACCTCAGGCCCGGCGAGAAGCTGTCGCCGGAGACCCTGCTGCTCGACCGCGCCAATATGTTGACGTTGACCGCGCCGGAGATGACCGTGCTGGTCGGCGGGATGCGGGCCCTGAACGCCAACTTCGGGCAGGCCGCACACGGCGTCCTCACCGACCGGCCGGGAACGTTGACCAACGACTTCTTCGTGAACCTGCTCGGCATGAGCGCAGAGTGGAAGGCGTCCGCGTCGGCGGAGAACGTGTACGAGGGCCGGGATCGCGCGTCGGGCGACGTCAAGTGGACGGCCACCGCCGTCGACCTCGTCTTCGGCTCGAACTCCCAGCTCCGGGCCGTCGCCGAGGTCTATGCGGCCGCCGACGGGCAGCAGAAGTTCGTGCGTGACTTCGTGGCCGCGTGGGACAAGGTGATGAACCTCGACCGCTTCGACCTCGCCTGATCGACGGTGGTGTCGGTGGCCGGTCCCGTCGGGCCGGTCACCGACGCCGGCTCGTGATCTCCGCGCCGGTCTGACCGAACGCTGAGATCAGCCGCTGTTGCACTGCGCGTGCGTCATCGGCCGAACGCCGTTGTCGGTCGGCGGCCCGCCGAGCGCGATCGCGTACGTGTGGTCGAAGCAGAACGTGTAGTTGCTCGCCGTCCGTCCGACCCGGTAGACGAAGTGCACGGTCGTGCTCGGCCGGGTCGGTGCGACGCCGGCCGTGAAGTACGTCACGGTCTGGCTGGTCGCGGGCTTGAGCGTGCCCGAGCCCGAGAGCGACTTCGTGGCGGACACCGACTCGAGACCCTGTGGCAGCTCGTCGCGCACGGTGACGTTCGCGGCGAACGACCCGCAGTTGTAGGTGACTGTCATCGAGATCGACTCCGTGATCGTCGATCCGCCGGTACGGGCGATCTTGCTGCGCGCGGTGATGGTGTAGGCGCACTTCTTCGCAGCGGTGATCTGGAGGTACGGGACGAGCGCGAACACGTCGACGGAGCCGCTGAACAGGACCGCGAGGTCGCTGTCGGGTACGACGATCTCGGTGGGCGAGTCGAACGACGTCTCCCAGGTGTCGAGCGGAGTCTCCGCGTGGGCTGACGGCGCGAACGCGCCGGCGAGCAGCGCCAGTCCTGCGAGCGCGGATGTGGCGGCGGCGTGCGGACATGCGTTCCTCCGTGTCTACGTCAGAGCCCGATAGCGAACGCCAGCCCAATCACCGAGCGGAGGGTGGAGGGTGTGGTGACGGAAGCCTGGGCGGTGTCGATGCCCGGTGGTGCGTCGCCGGGAAAGTAGTACGCGGCCGAGCACACCGACTCGGTGAACGCCGTCGAGTTGCTCGGGTAGTGGCCGGTGGAGTCAAAGTACGTATCGCCGTTCGACCGGCACACCGGCACGGGGTCGGCCTCGATGCACCCGGTGTAGACGGCCTGCGCGGCCGCCGTCGTGCCCTCGCGCAGGACGTGGATCGCGGAGATCGCGATCGTGCGTGACCCGACGGAGACCGCGCCGGTGAACGACGCGAAGCCGGGCACGTTGCCGACCCCGCCGGGTCGCGGCGTGACGTCCGACACCCGCACGCTCACCGTCGTCGGCGTGGTCGGCCGGACGACGCGCTTCCCCGCGATCCCGACGACCGGCACCGTGACGACCGTGGCTCCGTCCGCGATCAGGTGAACCCGGTAGCGGCCGGCCGGCACGGTGACCGGGGACGTGAGCAGCGCGCCGACCTGTCGCCTACCCAGGGGGAGCCCGAGGCTCGGGAACCCCGCCTCGCCGAACGCCGCCGGGCGAACCTGGCCGACACCGTCCGCCCGGTCCCCGGTCAGCGGTTCGAGGTAGAAGCCCGCGTACGAGCCGTGCGTGTCGTAGCGGATGCCCTCGCCCGCGGCGTCGAACGTCATGCGGCTCGCGAAGGTCACGTCCTGGTGCGCGCTGCGGCTCCCGGAGAGTACGAGCAGCCCGTGCGGCGCGCTCGTGGCGACCGCCGGCGCACTGGCGAGCACGCAGGCGACGGCCGCGAGGGCCGCGTAACGCCGGAGTCGGCCGGTGGTCATGGCGTTCGCCCGGGCAGGATGGGGCTGGCGGGCGCGGGTGTCGGTAACGTCGGACGGGGCGTCGACCGCAGCAACAGACCCGCGAGGCCGACGGTCAACGGCACGCTGTACACGACCGCGACGAAGAACAGCCAGAACCTCCGGGAGTGGTCGCGTGGAGTCCGTACGGCGGTATGGACGATCACCACGAGCAGGCCGAGCACGACCGCGACCGCCGTGACCGCTTGCAATACGAGTGGCGCGCGGGTGATCTGCTCGGTCCAGAGTCCGAGGAACGCGACGATGCAGACCAGGAAGGGGCGGCGGAACCACCCTCGCTCGGTGGGCGCCGCCAGGGTCTCGTGGCCGATCAGCTCGTCGCCCACTACGGGTTCACGCACCGGTCGACCTGGAGCAGCGTGTCGTTCGCCGCCCAGTCGGAGAAGAGGCAGAAGCTCTCGTCCGCCGCGGTACCGCAGGGGCAGTCCTGGTGCAGAGTGGCCTGGTAGGCCAGATGCACGCGCTCGGTGAACAACTCGCCCCATCCGGCGACGGCCTCGAGCATGTCCTGGAGGCCGATTTTCTTGGGCGCCTTGAAGAACCGGTAGTCCATGCTGCCATGGATCGTCGTGCCGTAGCCGCGATGGTTGCCGTAGTTGAACGTGTAGAACGGGTCCTGAACCAGGCTCGTTGCGTGGTTGCCATGGTTGTCGTTCAGCACAGCGGCGTTGGGCGTCCAGACGCCTGTGTCGTTCGGCAGGTAGATGTCCGCCTCGAGCTGCTCTATGCCGTCGAACTTGTAATGGTCGTCGGGGTAGAGCGTCGAGTCCATCTCGGTGTACATCGTGAGGCAGCCGGGATGGTCGAGCGTGCCGAGCCCCGGGGTCGGCGGGCACTCACCGAACTGCGCGGTACCGGTGGTGTTGCAGTTCTTGTACGACGCAGGGAAGTCGGACGGGCTCCAGCAGTTCATCGGGTCGGACGGTTGCGCTGCGGGCACGAGGAGCGGATCGAGCCGCGGGCCGAGCGCGGTCACGAGCGGCGGCAGCAGCCCGATGACCCGCGACCACGCCGACCGGCAGGTCGTACCGGAGTAGGTGTGGTTCAGCAGGTCGCGCTCGGTGGCCGACGCCGAAGCCCAGCCGGCCGGGTCGTCGGCAGCCTTGCGGGCGCCGAGCGTCGGGGCGGAGACGTCGCCCCCCGAGCAGACGACATTCGTGCCGGGTATGCGATAGGCGACGGCAGATGGCGCCGCGTAGGTGGACGTAGCGGTGATGGTGGCGCCGACCAGGGCGAGAGTGCAGCCGAACGCTGCCTGGGCGATACGTCTGCCCGGACGAGCCTTTCGAGTACCCGCTGTCGCGGTCACCGCGTCCCCCGTTCAGAACTCGTACAGTCTTCGCCAGCGAACAATGTCCACTTTAAGGGGGGATGACGTCAATAGTCTGGAGCGGACGACGGGATTCGAACCCGCGACCCTCACCTTGGCAAGGTGATGCTCTACCAGCTGAGCCACGTCCGCACGTGCGAGGCGCAACTGTAGCGTCCGCGCCGCCGCGCCTCAAACGCGGTTGGATGCCTCGTGGCGCAACGACCGGAGGACCCGCGGTGGCCGCGCGCCGCCGCCTGGCTGGCGGCAGGGCCTGGCAGCCGCGAGCCGGACCTCGCCGTGCTCGGCGTGCCGACGTACGCCACCTCGATCAGCGGCAGCGGCGCCCACTCCACTCCGAACGCCGTCCGCCGCGTCCTCGGTCGCCTCTCCACGTGGTGCCCGAGCCGGGGCGTGGACCTGGCCGACCTGGCGCCGCTGGACCTCGGCAACGTCGACGACCCCGACCTCGGCGACGAGGGGGAGTGGCGCGTCAGCACCGCGGCGGCGAGCGCGGCGCGCCGGGCCCCGCTCGTCGTCGCGATCGGCGGTGACAACGCGCTGACGGCGCCGTTCGGCGTCGGCGTCCTGGGTGACCTGAGCCGGGCCGGGCTGGTCACGCTCGACGCGCACCACGACATCCGCGAGGGGCGGAGCAACGGCTCCCCCGTGCGCCGCCTGCTGGACGCGGGCCTGCCCGGCGAGCACGTCGTCCAGGTGGGGATCGCGGACTGGGCGAACAGCCGTTCCTACGCCGAGGAGGCGCACGCGCGCGGGATCACCGTGACGTACCGCCGGTCCGTCGCCGAGCGCGGGATCGAGGACGCGGTACGCCGCGCGCTCGACATCGCGGGCGCGGGCGGCGGGCCGGTCCTCGTCGACCTGGACGTCGACGTCTGCGACCGGGCGGTCGCGCCGGGCTGCCCGGCCAGCCTGCCGGGGGGACTGAGCGCGGACGAGCTGCTGGCCGCCGCGTACCTCGCGGGCAGCGACCCGCGCGTGCGCGGCGTCGACGTGACCGAGGTCGACGCGACGAACGACCCCGACGAGCGGACCGTCCGGCTTGCCGCGCTCTGCGTCCTGGAGGCCGCGGCGGGCCTGGCGGTACGGCTCGGCCGCGCGACCGGCTCGCCCCGCCGCTGGGTGTGACACCCTTTCCCGCAGGGAACCACCGGATCTCGTGCCCCCCACCCCTACCAAGGAGCACCCGCATGCGCCCCCGTCACCTCCTCTCCCGCGCCGCCCTCGTCGGCTCGGCCCTCGCACTCCTCGTCGGCGCCGCGCCCGCGTCACCCGCCGGCGCCGGTACGGCCGGCGAGTACGTCGTCGTCCTCCGCGCCGGCGTCTCGCCGGACTCCGCCGCCGACGCCGCCCGCGCGCTCGGCGCCCACGTGTCGTTCGTCTACCGGTACGCGCTGCACGGCTACGCCGCGACGTTCAGCGACCCGGCGCTCGCCGCGGTCCGCCGCGACCCGGCCGTCACGCTGGTCGAGCGCAGCGGCACCCTCTCGTTGAACGGCTCGCAGCCGAGCCCGCCATGGGGCCTCGACCGGATCGACCAGCGCGCGCTGCCGGCGTCCGGCTCGTACACCTGGTCGGCCGACGGCGCGGGCGTTCGCGCGTACGTCATCGACACCGGCATCCGCTACTCGCACAGCCAGTTCGGCGGCCGCGCGGTGTTCGGCGCCGACCTGTCGGCGACCCCGAACGGCGGCGTCGACTGCCACGGCCACGGCACCCACGTCGCGGGCACCATCGGCGGCTCGACGTACGGCGTCGCCAAGGGCGTCACGCTGGTCGGCGTCCGGGTCCTCGACTGCGCGGGCAGCGCGCCGGTCACCAACGTCATCGCGGCCGTCGACTGGGTCACCGCCGACCACATGACGCTGAACGCCGCCACGCCGGCGGTCGCGAACATGAGCCTCGGCGGCGGCCAGTTCGCGGCGCTCGACCTCGCGGTCCGCGGCTCGATCGTGGCCGGGCGGGTGGCGTACGCGGTCGCGGCCGGCAACGACAACCGCGACGCCTGCACGTCGTCCCCCGCGGCGACGCCCGAGGCGATGACGGTCGGCGCGTCCGACTCGGCGGACCGCGCGGCGTCGTTCTCGAACTGGGGCGTCTGCGTCGACTGGTACGCCCCCGGCGTGAGCATCCTGTCCGCGGGCAACGCCAGCGACACGGCGACGGCGACCATGAGCGGCACGTCGATGGCCAGCCCGCACGTCGCGGGCGTTGCGGCGCAGTACCTGCAGACTCACCCGCTGGCGACGCCGCTGGACGTCTCGGCGGCGCTGGCGAGCCTGGTGACGCAGAACGTCGTAACCGGCGTGACCTACGCCAACAACGACCTGTTGTTCACCAACCTCTAGGACGCGTGCGCTAGGGCAGGACGGCGACGGCGCAGGCCGGCGGCGGGCACTCGTACGGGCCGTGGTCGCAGATCCGCCAGCGCGCCCCGGGCGGGCCGACGTAGCCGCGGTCCCGGTACCCTGGCGGGCAGGAGCCCGGCTCGGCGACGAGCACCACCGGGTACTCGGGCGCCGCCTGCGCGGCGATCGGGAGGGCCACCGCGGCGAACGCGGCGGCGGCGAGCAGGGTGCGGCGCATCAGTTCTCCTGAGGCTAGAGGCCGAGCCGGGTGGCCCGCTCGAAGCAGAAGTAGGTACGGCCCGTGGTCTGCCGCGCGTGGTCGCGCAGCGCGCGGAACAGCGCCTGCGACGGCGTCAGCCAGACGCCGGGGTTCGGCGACGCCGCGGCCTTGCGGTTGTACTTCACGATGTCCATGCCGCGGCCGGTGTCGCCGGTGAAGACGTAGCCCCGGTCGTCCATCTTCGCGCTCCACGCGTCGACGCCGTTAGCCGTCCAGTTGCCGAGCCGCTTGATGCCGGTGCCCGCGTCCTTGCCGGTGACGCCGACCGACGCGCCGGGCAGGCCGGACAGGTCGAGGATCTGCACGCCCTGCGAGTACCACGCCATCGCGAGCGTCTTGCCGTCCGGCGCGATCCGCATGACGTGCGCGGTGCAGCGGAACACCGTGGGTCCCTTGCCGACGATGTTCGGGCGCGGGCCCGGGTCGGCGCTCGGGAACGAGTCGGGGATGAAGTACGCCCCGACCTTGACCGGGGCGGCTTCGTTCGAGATGTCCCAGACGTGGATGCCGCCGCCGGGGCAGTACGAGTTGCCCTCCGCGCCGGCGAGCTCGTCGGTGACGAGCAGGTACTTGCCGTCGGGCGTCGGGTCGGCCTGGTGCGAGAAGTTGATGGCCGGGTCGACGATCCGGCTGATCAGCCGGGGCTCGGTCGGCTTGGTCGTGTCGAGGATCGCGGCAACGCCGCCGAAGCCGGCGGCGACGTACGCGCGGGTGCCCTTCGCGTTGAACGTGATGTCGTGTGCGCTGTCGCCCGGGCCGAGCGGGAACGTCGTGACGATCCGCGGCTTCTTCGGGTTCGCGACATCGACGACGTAGACAGGCATCTGCTTCGGCGTCTGGTCCGGGTTGAGCGACTCGGACTCGCTGACGTAGAGGATCGGCTTGGTCGGGTGGACTGTCGTGTTGTGCGCACCGGTCGCCAGCGGCAGGAAGCCGATCGCGCGCGGCTTCGCCGGGTTGGCGATGTCGACGATGACGACGCCGGTCTTCGGCGGCTGGTCGGGACCGATCTGCGACCAGCAGTCGGAGCGGTCGTCGATGTCGGTCTTGGCGTTGAAGTCGACGGCGAGGTACGCGCGGGTGCCCTGCACCTGGACGTCGTTCTGCGACGCGTTGCAGGAGAGGAAGCCGGTGACCTTCGGCTTGGTCGGGGTCGTGACGTCGACGATCCGCAGGCCGGCCGAGTTGGTGGCGTTGTAGTTGTTCTGCGCGCCGGCGACGACGTAGCGGCGCCCCTTGATGCGCACCAGCTCGAGGTCGGTGCCGCCCCGCCACTGGAGGTGCGCGACCGGCTTGAGGTTCGGGCTCGCGGCCAGCCCGGCGGGCGGGGCCGCGGAGCCCGCCACCGGAACCGCCAGGGCGAGAACTGTCGTGAGGAGCAGCAGTCGGCGCATGACTCCAGATACGCCACGCGCGGCGTGCCTCCTGCCGCCCGCCGCCCGGACCGCGGGCGCCGTCGCGTTCTGTGCAGCCCACCCGGCCCCCCTTGAGCGTGGTGATCTTCACAGAACGAGGCGGGGGCGTTCGACGGATCGGGACGTTTCGCGGATCCCTACTAGTAGGGAACCGCGAAAATCTGGGGGCGTGGCGCCGCAACGGTTATGACGTAGGGCGTTGACG
>JAVEEC010000143.1 GCA_030840645.1 Frankiaceae bacterium | reverse complement strand
AGTGGCGCCTGCGGTGCACCTTCTGGATGAAGTAGCGCAGCATCCGCTCGGTCGTCTCGAAGTCGGCGATGACGCCGTCCTTGAGCGGGCGGATCGCCACGATGTTGCCGGGCGTCCGGCCGATCATCCGCTTCGCCTCGGTGCCGACGGCGAGGATGCCCTTGTTGTTCGTGTTGATCGCGACGACGCTCGGCTCGTTGAGCACGATGCCGCGGCCGCGGACGTAGACGAGGGTGTTGGCCGTGCCGAGGTCGACGGCCATGTCACGGCCGAGGAACGACAAGCTGCTTGCTGCCATGGGAGCGGAGGACCTTCCGGATACCGGGGCGGGCGAAACGCCCGAAGAACGCGCGTCCGGGCATCCTAACCGAGCCGGCGGCGCAGGCGGTAATGCGCCGTTGCGCCAGGGCCGGGGCGGGGCTAGCCCTGGAGGCCGGGGAAGAAGATCGCGATCTCGCGGGCGGCGGACTCCGGTGAGTCCGAGCCGTGGACGAGGTTCTGGCCGATCTCCAGCGCGTAGTCGCCGCGCAGCGAGCCCGGCGCGGACTTCACCGGGTCGGTCACGCCCATCAGGGTACGGACCGCCTCGACGGCGCGCGGCCCCTCGACGACGAGCGCGACGAGCGGCCCGCCGGTGATGAAGTCGACCAGCTCGCCGAAGAACGGCCGCTCCCGGTGCTCGCCGTAGTGCTCCTCGGCCTTCGCGCGTTCGAGGGTACGGAGCTCCAGCGCGACGAGCGTCAGCCCCTTGCGCTCCAGCCGGGTCACCACCTCGCCGACCAGGCCGCGGCGGACGCCGTCGGGCTTGACGAGGACGAGGGTGCGCTCGGACACGGTGCGGGCTCCTGACGGACGGCGGCTGGCAGCGCCGGAGCCTACCGGGTCAGCCCCGGGTCGGCGGAGGCCGGGCCGCGCCATGTCGACGGGATCAGCCGCGACGCGCAGAGCTGGTGGACGACCGCGGCCGCACCGATGACGATCAGCACGTCGCCCGCGGAGAACACGTTGTGCAGCGGGAACGGCACGGGCAGCGCGAACACGTCGCCGAACACCAGGTACTTCGGGTGGGCGACGATGCCGGAGTTCACGAAGCCGGCCGAGTGGGAGAGCCGCCCCGCGGCGGCCAGCGCCTCGCGGGTGGCCGGCATCCGGCCGTCGTTGGTCACGATCACGAAGACGTTCATCGCGGCACCGGTGCAGATCAGCCAGAGGCCCTGGACCTTGCGGTTCGCGACGAGGAACAGCCCGGCGAGGCCGTACGACGCCAGGTGGCCCGCGACGACGAGACCGTGCGGCGCGTTCCTGAACACCGCCAGCGCGAGCACCTGCACGACCGCCGCGGCCCCGATCGCCCAGGCGTGGCGCGGCCGGAAGTCGGCGAGCGCGGACAGCCGTCCCCGCGCGAGCGGCACCAGCGCCGCCGCGAGCAGGAAGCTGACCAGGATGAGCATCGCCTCAGAGCATCGGGCGAACCCGCCCGCCGGTTGAGCAACGCCTCCCCGCTAGCCCGAACGGCCCAGCCCCGGATGGTGAATGGACGTGCCGAAAGCGTGCCCCGGCTGCCGACAACACCAACGCCTACAGCATGTCCGCACGTCTGCCGACACGTTTGGTGGTGATGAAGTGAAGGCTCGCGCGATCCGCGCAGGTCTGGCCCTGGGGACACTCAGTGCTCTGGTCGCCGTACTCGGCGCCGGGGTGAAGTGGAACTAGGTAAGACGAGGACGCGGCGCCCGGCGACGGGCGCCGCGTCTCTTCCCATCCACTAGCCGGGGAGGCGACGTGACCGCGCCGCGCCGCCCCCGCGTCGTCCCCGCCTACGTCTCCCTCGTCGTCATCTGCGGCGCCCTCGTCGCCGCGCTGCTGCTGCGTTCAGGCCCCGACCTCGGTGGTGCGTACGCGGAGTTCTGGATCGTCACGGCGTTCGTCGCCCTCGGCGAGCTGCTGTCCATCAGCCTCTCCGGCGTCGACGGCCACACCGAGGTCACGACCTCCACGATCTTCGCGATCGCGCTGCTCATCCGCTTCGGCCCCGGCGCCGCGATCCTGGCGCAGACCGTTGCCTCGCTCGCGGCCGACCTGCGGCTGTCGAAGCCCGCGTACAAGGCGGCGTTCAACGTCGGCCAGTACGCCATCGCGATCGGCGCCGCCGGCGTCGTCCTGTCGGCCACGACCGGCACGGCGTTCGACCGCGGCATCCCCGACTTCCAGGCCGGCGACCTGGTCTGGGTCATGCTCGCCGCCGCCGTGTACTTCGTCGTCAACCGCGTCGTCACCGGCATGGTCGTCGCGCTCTCGCAGGACACCAGCGTCTGGTACGAGATCACCCACGACATCGGCTACCAGCTCTCGATCAACGGCGCCCTCCTCGCGCTGGCACCGATCGTCGTCGTCTCGGCGCAGCGCAGCCTGGTCCTCCTGCCGCTCCTCGCGCTGCCCATGGCGATCGTCTACAAGAGCGCCCGGGTGTACGCGGAGAAGGAGTACAAGGCGCACCAGGCGCTGCACGACTCACTGACCGGCATGCCGAACCGCGCGCTGTTCTACGAGCGCCTGGGCGAGGCGCTCGCCGGTGCCGCGGCGCGCAACGAGATGGTCGCCGTACTCCTCATCGACCTCGACCGGTTCAAGGAGATCAACGACACCCTCGGCCACCACGTCGGCGACGCCGTGCTCCAGCGGATCGGGCCGCGGCTGCACGGCGTGCTCCGCGAAGAGGACACCGTCGCGCGGCTCTGCGGCGACGAGTTCGGGGTCCTCATCCCCGGCCTGCGCGACGGCGCGCAGGCAGCGCTGACCGCCGGCCGGCTGGCCCGCGCGATGGAGTCGCCGATCGCGCTCGACCTCGAGGACGACGAGCTGCTCCTCGACATCGAGGCGAGCATCGGCATCGCCATCTCCCCGCGCGACGGCGACGACGTCAGCACGCTGATGCAGCGGGCCGACGTGGCGATGTACCTCGCGAAGGACCTGCACAGCGGCGTCGAGCTCTACAGCGAGGAGCAGGACAGGCACAGCGCCGACCAGCTCCGGCTGCTCGGCGACATGCGCCGGGCGCTGGCGGCCGGCGACCTGGTCCTGCACTACCAGCCGCGGACCAACCTGCTCACCGGCGACGTCGACGGGGTCGAGGCGCTGATGCGCTGGACGCATCCCAAGCTCGGGCCCGTTCCGCCGGACGTGTTCATCCCGCTCGCCGAGCGGACCGGCCTGATCCACGCGCTCACGACGTTCGCCGTCGCCACCGCGCTGCGCCAGCAGAGCGCCTGGGCGCGGCAGGGCCTGGACCTGACCGTCGCCGTGAACCTGTCGCGCCGCAACCTCGTCGACGTGGCGTTCCCCTCGCGAGTCCGCGCGCTGCTCGACGAGGCCGGCGTCTCCGCGTCGAAGCTCGAGCTGGAGATCACCGAGAGCGCGATCATGGCCGACCCGGCGCGTGCCATGAAGGTGCTCGGCGAGCTGCGCGAGATGGGCGTCCGGCTCGCACTGGACGACTTCGGCGTCGGGCAGAGCTCGCTCGCGTACCTCAAGCACCTGCCCGTCAGCGACATCAAGATCGACCGGTCGTTCGTCATCGGCATGGTGGACGACCGCAGCGACGCGGTGATCGTGCGTTCGACGATCGACCTCGGCCGCAACCTCGGCCTCCGCGTCGTCGCCGAGGGCGTCGAGACCCAGGCCGCGCACGACGCCCTCGTGGCGATGGGCTGCGACCTCGCGCAGGGCTTCCTGATGAGCCGCCCGCTCGCGCCCCAGGACGTCGCCGACTGGGTCGCCGAACGCATGTCGGTCGGCAACGACGACGTCGCGGCCACGGCGTGACGAACCGCTACGTCCGGCTCGTTCGCGAGCCTAGGGTCGCCCGGGTGCTGGTGCCGTACCTCGTCGGCCGGCTGCCCACCAGCATGGTGCTGCTCGCGCTGCTGCTCATGGTGCGCGCGGGCGAGCAGTCGTTCGGCCGGGCCGGGCTGGTCAGCGCCGCGTACGGCGTGGGCGCCGCTGTCAGCGCCCCGGTCCTCGGCCGGATCGCCGACCGGCGCGGGCAGACGCGCGTGCTGGTCATCTGCGGCGTCGCGTACGCGGTGACGCTCTCCTGGACGGTGTTCGCCTCTGCGCGGCTGTCGTTCGGCTCCGTCGTCGCCGGCGCGCTGCTCGCCGGCATCGCCGCGCCGCCGACCGGGGCGTGCATGCGCGCGCTCTGGCCGCAGCTCGTCGCGGACGAGGAGCTGCGCGAGACGTCGTACGCCCTCGACGGCATGTTGATCGAGGCGTCCGAGCTGGCCGGGCCGCTGCTCGTCGCGGGCGTCGTCGCGCTCGCCGGACCGTCGTTGGCGGTCATCGTCGCCGCGGTCATGACGGCCGGTGGCGCGCTGCTGTTCGCGGCCGCGCGCCCGTCGCGGGAGATGGCGCGCTCGACCCGCGACTTCCACTGGGCCGGGCCGCTGCGCCACCGCGGCGTCTGCGCGCTGCTCGCCGTCATCTTCGTGTCGACCGCGGGCATCGGCTGCTTCGAGGTCGCCGTCGTCGGCTTCGCCGCGCACCACGGCGGCTCCGCGGGCTCCGGCGTGCTGCTCGCCTGCGTCACCGCGGGCTCCATCGTCGGCGGGCTCTGGTACGGCTCCCGCACCTGGCGGGCGCCGTTGACCCGCCAGCTCGCGGTGCTGCTCGGCATCGTGGCGGCGTTGAGCCTGCTCCCCCTGCTCGCCCCGAACCAGCTCGTCATGGGCCTGCTGCTCGTCGTCACCGGCGTCGCCGTGGCGCCCTCGCTCGTCGTGCAGCTCTCGCTGATGTCGCGCATCACGACGCCGGAGAGCAGGACCGAGGCGTTCACCTGGGGCGGCACCGCGAACTTCGCGGGCATCGCGATCGGCGGCGCGTTCGCCGGCTGGGTGCTCGAACGCTTCTCGGTCGCGGGCGCGTTCACCGCCGCGGCCGGCACCGCGCTGCTGGCCGTCGCCGTCGCGGCGGCGGCGCACCCGTCGTTGCGTCCGGAGCCGGTCGTGGAGGAGACCCTCGTCGTCGCGCCGGTCGTGGCGCTGCGCTCGGTCGACCTGCGGCTCCCGCTCGTCGTCGCCGGGGGCGACGAACGCGCCCGCCTGCTCCGCGTCCTGCGCCGCGCTGAGGACCTCGCGACCGCCGCCGCGGACGCCGCCGACGAGGCCCGCCGGCGGGCCGCGGCCGACGCGGCGGAGACTCTTGCCGCGGCCGAACGCGACGCCCAGGCCGTCCTGATGCGCGCGGAGATCCAGGCCCTGCGCCTCATCGCCTCGGCCGAGGAACGCGCGGGCGAGATCGTCGCCGAGGCCCGCGGCGAGGCGCGCGCGCGCAGCGCACCCGCCGAGCCGGACGCGCAGGTCTACCCCTTCCCCGGCACCGGCTCGTAGGCCGCCTACGCGAGCAGCGTCCTGGCCTCGCCGACCGTGTAGAGCGAGCCGGTCACGAGCACCCCGGCGCCCGCGTCGTGCACCTCGTCGGCCAAGGCGACGGCCGCGTCGATCGCGTCGGGCAGCAGCGGCTCCACGACGACCCGGTCGGCGCCGAACACGTCGACCGCGACCCGCGCCAGGTCGTCGGCGCCGAGGGCGCGCGGCGAGTGGTTCGTGGTCACGACGATCTCGGACAGCACCGGCTCCAGCAGCGACAGCATCGCGTGCGCGTCCTTGTCGTTCAGGACGGCGACCACGCCCACCAGCCGGTCGAACGCGAACGCCTCCCCCAGGGCCGCCACCAGCGCCGCGACGCCGCCCGGGTTGTGCGCGCCGTCGAGCAGGATCGTGGGGCTGCGCCTGATCACCTCGAGCCGGCCCGGCGAGTCTGCGATCGCGAACCCGGCGCGGATCGCCTCGACGTCGAGGGCCCCCCGACCCCCGCCGAGGAACGACTCGACGGCGGCGACCGCGGCGGCGGCGTTCGACGCCTGGTGGGCGCCGTGCAGCGGCAGGAACAGGTCCTCGTACGTCCCCGCCAGACCCGCCACCGTGATCACCTGGCCGCCGAGCGCGACCGAACGCGACGTCACGCCGAAGTGCACGCCCTCGACCGCCAGCTCGGCGCCGACCTCGGCGGCCCGGCGGACCAGCACCTCGGCCGCCGCGAGCGTCTGCACGCCGGAGATCACCGTGGCGCCGGGGTGGATGATCCCGGCCTTCTCGGTCGCGACCTCGGCAACAGTCGAGCCGAGCTCGGGGTGGTCGAGGCCGATCGGCGTGATGACGGCGGTGCCCGCCTCCACCACGTTGGTCGCGTCCCAGAGCCCGCCCATGCCGACCTCGACGACGGCGACGTCGACCGGCGCGTCGGCGAACGCCGCGTACGCCATCGCCGTCAGCGCCTCGAAGTACGTGACCCGCAGCGGGTGCCTCGCGTCCACCACGTCGAGGTACGGCGCGACCTCGTCCCACACGCGCGCGAACGTTGCCTCGTCCAGCGCCTTGCCGTCGACCGCGATGCGCTCGCGGACCGTCGCGAGGTGCGGCGACGTGTACCGCCCGGGCCGCAGGCCGAAGCCGCGGAGCAGCGCGTCGACCATCCGCGTGGTCGACGTCTTGCCGTTGGTACCGGTCAGGTGGATCGCGGGGTACGCCTTCTGCGGCGAGCCCAGCAGGTCCACGACGTCGGTGATGCGGCTCAGGTCGGGCACCATCGCGAGGACCTCGTCGCGACCCGGGATGCGTTGCGCCAGAGCGGCTTCCGCCCGGGCGAACGCCTCGGCCGCGCTCTCCTCGCTCACGCGGGGAGCGCGGCGAGGAGGTCGCGGAGGCGGGCCAGCTCACCCTCCGCGTCGGCGAGCCGCTGCCGCGTCTCGGCGACGACGGCCGCGGGCGCGCGGTCGGTGAACGACGCGTTGCCGAGCTTGCCCCCGAGCTTCGCGACCTCGGCCTCGTGCGCGCCGATCGCCTTGGCAAGGCGGGCACGCTCGGCCGCGACGTCCACCGCGCCCGACAGGTCGAACGACACCTCGACACCGCTGGCCGTCACGGTGGACCAGCCCTCGCCCGCCGTGCCGGTCAGGTCGAGCCGCGCGAGCGACGCGAGCAGCGGACCGTAGGCGGTGACGAACTCCGGCTCGGCCGTGACGATCGCGGGCAGCTTGGCGCTCGGCTTGACCTGCTGCTCCGAGCGGAACCGCCGGACCTCGGTCACGACGGCCTGGAGGCGTTCGACCTCGGCCTCCGCGGCCGCGTCGATGCGCGCCTCGTCCACCGCCGGCCACGGCGCGACGACGACCGACTCGCCCCCGGTCAGCGTCGGCCACAGGGCGTCGGTCACGAACGGCACCACCGGGTGCAGCAGCCGGAGCAGCGTGTCGAACACGTGCCCGAGGACCGCCCGAGTCCGCTGCGCCGCAGCGCCTTCGGCGGCGAGTGGCACCTTGGCCAGCTCGATGTACCAGTCGCAGACCTCGTCCCACGCGAAGTGGTACAGCGCCTGCGCGAGCGAGCCGAGCTCGTACGCGTCGTACGACGCGTCGACGCCGGCGACCAGCCGTTGCAGCCGCGACAGGACCCACCGGTCGGGTCCGGTCAGCTCGTCCGACGGCGGCAGCGGCGCGGATGCGTCGGCGCCGGAGAGCAGCGCGAAGCGGGTGGCGTTCCACAGCTTGTTGCAGAAGTTGCGCGCGCCCTCGGCCCACTCCTCGGCGATCGCCGCGTCGGAGCCGGGGTTGGCACCGCGCGCGAGCGCGAAGCGCAGCGCGTCGGCGCCGTAGCGGTCCATGTAGTCGAGCGGGTCGACGACGTTGCCCTTCGACTTGCTCATCTTGCGACCCTGGCCGTCGCGGACCAGGCCGTGGATGGCGACCGCGCGGAACGGCACGTCCGGCATCGCGTACAGCCCGAACATCATCATCCGGGCGACCCAGAAGAAGATGATGTCGTACCCCGTCACGAGCACGTCGGTCGGGTAGAAGCGCGCGAGGTCCGGGGTCTCGTCCGGCCAGCCGAGCGTCGAGAACGGCCAGAGCGCCGAGGAAAACCACGTGTCGAGGACGTCCTCGTCCTGCGTCAGCGTGGTCGACCCGCACTCGGCGCACGCCGTGGGGTCGGTCGTCGCGCTGGTCTGGTGGCCGTTCTCGCAGTACCAGACGGGGATGCGGTGCCCCCACCAGAGCTGCCGCGAGATGCACCAGTCGTGCATGTTGTCGACCCAGTCGAAGTACGTCTTCTCCCACATCGACGGCACGATCCCGGTCCGGTGCCCGCGCACCGCGTCGCCCGCGGCCTTCGCGAGCGGCGCGACCTTGACGAACCACTGGAGCGAGAGCCGCGGCTCGACCACCGTCCCGCAGCGCTGGCAGTGGCCGACGGCGTGGACGTACGGCCGCCGCTCGGCGACGACGAGACCCTGCTCGGCCAGCGCCTCGCGGACCCTGGTCCGCGCCTCGAAGCGATCCATGCCGCGGAACCGCTCGGGGACCGTGTCGTTCAGCGTGCCGTCGGGGTTCAGGATCGAGACGGCCGGAAGGCCGTGGCGCTGGGCGATCGCGAAGTCGTTCGGGTCGTGCGCGGGCGTCACCTTCACCGCACCGGTCCCGAACTCCGGGTCCACGTGCTCGTCGGCGACGACCGGGATCTGCCGGCCGACCAGCGGCAGCGTGACTGTCGTGCCGACCAAGTGCTCGTACCGCTCGTCGTCGGGGTGCACGGCGACGGCCGTGTCACCGAGCATCGTCTCGACGCGGGTCGTCGCGACGACCAGCGGGCCGTACGCGATCGATACCAGCTCGCCGTCCACGTCGCGGTGCTCGACCTCGATGTCGGAGAGCGCGGTCATGCAGCGCGGGCACCAGTTGATGATGCGTTCGGCCCGGTAGATCAGCCCCTCGGCGTAGAGCCGGGTGAAGATCTCCCGGACCGCGCGGGACAGCCCCTCGTCCATCGTGAAGCGTTCCCGCGACCAGTCCACGCTGTCGCCGAGGCGGCGCATCTGGCCGAGGATCCGGCCGCCGTACTCCGCCTTCCACTCCCAGACGCGTTCGACGAACGCCTCCCGCCCGAGCCGGTGCCGGTCGAGCCCCTCGGTCTTGGCCAGCTCGCGCTCGACGACGTTCTGCGTCGCGATGCCCGCGTGGTCCATGCCGGGCAGCCAGAGGGCGTCGTAGCCCTGCATCCGCTTGCGGCGCACCAGCGCGTCCATGATCGTGTGCCCGAACGCGTGCCCCATGTGCAGGCTGCCGGTGACGTTCGGCGGCGGGATGACGATGGCGAACGCCGGCTTGTCGCCGTCGGCCGGGACCGTGAAGTACCCGCGCGCGACCCAGGAGTCGTACAGCGGCCCCTCGACCTCGCGGGGCAGGTACTCCTTGCGGAGTTCGGGCAGCTCCGGTGGCGGCATGGGCGGGAGTCTACGGAGCGGCGACGGGGGTCACGAAGCGGGTTCCTGCTCCGGCCGGAACGCCGCCATCGGGCGGCGGCGGCGTTCGGCGGGCGCGGGTCTGTCCAGAGCCTTCGCGGCGGTCAGCAGCGTGAACAGC
Organism: Frankiaceae bacterium; assembly: GCA_030840645.1. Lineage (GTDB taxonomy): Bacteria > Actinomycetota > Actinomycetes > BP-191 > BP-191 > BP-191. Next base: position 1,998 of record JAVEEC010000143.1, on the reverse strand, counting down.
CCGTCGACCGCCTCGTCGCGTTCGACGTCGTAGTCGACGACCACGCTCGGCGCCGCGCCGAGGTGCCCGACCACCGGGTGGTCGGCGTCCAGCGGCACGAACGCCACCATCGGCTGGCCGAACCCCGGGTCGAACGTGTGCCCCGGCTCGAGCGGCTCCAGCGTCGTCGCGCGGACCGCGACCAGGTGGCCGAGCAGCTGGCCCGCCGCGCGCGTTCCCGCGTCGGGGACGTCGAGCGCGACCAGCTCCCGGTGCGCGAACTTCGCCATGCCGTGGGTGTGCAGCGTCGCGGTGGCGCCGTCGGCGGACCAGGACGAGTGGACCGACACGTGCGCCCGCGCGTCGAACGGCTTCGGCCGCCCCGGCCTCCCGAACCGCTTCGCCCACTCGCGCGCCGTCCAGATCCGTTCCGCGGTCAGGTCGAGGACCGGGCCGTCCGCCCACTGCGCGAGCGCGCTCACCGCGCCCGTCGCGAACGCGACCGCGTCCGGGTACAGCGAGTCGCCCCTGGCGACCTCGACGGTGATCGCCTGGCGGTAGAGGTGCGGGGTCGGGTAGGCGCGCTTGGCGATCGGCGGCTCCCGCTCGAACGCCAGCGTCCGCAGGATCTCCAGCAGCGGCTCGTCCCCGGCGACCGGGCGCGCGGCGAGCGTCCACGCGGCCGGGTCGAGCGCGGGCACGCCGGCGTCCTTCAGCAGCGCGGCCGGCGGGTCGTCGGCGCGCGCCGTGAACACGGCGTACGAAGCGTGGGCGTCCATGGGTGCGGCGGCTCGGGCGGTCAGTCGGCGAGGACGCCCTCGGCGGACAGCGGCGCGGCGCGCAGGCAGTGCCCGCAGCGGTTCAGGTCGCCGCCGGCCCACGGCATGTTCGGGAACGCGTGCAGCCCCTCGGCGGGCAGCCCGCACACGGCCTCGTCGTCCCCGGCCCGGAACGCGTGCACGGTCCCCGTCGGCACCCGGTACGACCGCTCCGACGCCACCCGGCTCCCCCGCCCCGCACCGCTCGCCTGCCTGGTGACGTAGTCCTCGGACGCGCAGATATGGGGCATGGACGGAGTGTCCCACGCGCGCGGGTGTGTCGGGGCGCGATCGGCGGGCACGTACGGCGGGCTGCCGGGTGGGAGGCGGCTGCCGCGTTCTGTGCAGTTCTCCGGGCCCCTCTTGAGCGTGGTGATCTGCACAGAACGAGTCGGCTACGCGGTCTTCTCGCGGCGCTCGCGCTTCGGCGTCTCGCGCGGGGTGAGCGTCGGCAGGACCTTGTCCATCACGACCTCGCGGGTGATGACGCAGCGCGCGACGTCCTTGCGCGACGGGATGTCGTACATCACCGACAGCAGGACCTCTTCCATGATCGCGCGCAGCCCGCGGGCGCCGGTGCCCCGCAGGATCGCCTGGTCGGCGACCGCTTCGAGCGCGTCCTCGGTGAACTCCAGCTCGACGCCGTCGAGCTCGAAGAGCTTGCGGTACTGCTTCACGAGCGCGTTCTTGGGCTCGGTGAGGATGCGGATCAACGCCACCCGGTCGAGGTTGTGCACGGAGGAGATGACGGGAAGGCGGCCGATGAACTCGGGGATCATGCCGTACTTCAGCAGGTCCTCCGGCATGACCTCGCCGAACACGTCGTTGCCGTCGACCTCGCCCTTGCTGTGCAGGATCGCGCCGAAGCCGATCGACTTCTTGCCGATCCGGCCCTCGATGATCTTGTCCAGCCCGGCGAACGCGCCGCCGACGAGGAACAGCACGTTCGTCGTGTCGATCTGGATGAACTCCTGGTGCGGGTGCTTGCGGCCGCCCTGCGGCGGCACCGAGGCCGTCGTGCCTTCGAGGATCTTGAGCAACGCCTGCTGCACGCCCTCGCCCGAGACGTCGCGGGTGATCGACGGGTTCTCGCTCTTGCGCGCGATCTTGTCGACCTCGTCGATGTAGATGATGCCGGTCTCGGCCTTCTTGACGTCGTAGTCGGCCGCCTGGATCAGCTTGAGCAGGATGTTCTCGACGT
>JAVEEC010000110.1 GCA_030840645.1 Frankiaceae bacterium | reverse complement strand
CCAGGGCGGTGCATCGCCAGGCGGAGGAGGGGTCGAGAGCAGCGCTCTCGGCGCCGACGACAACGCCGCGAGGCGCCGTGCTGGGCGTCGCGCAGCAGATCAGCGGATTGGGAGACACGCCCTAGTGCCGCCGTACCGGCGCGGTCCGCCGTGCCATCGCCGTCGCGTACGCCGCCGAGAACATCGCCACCACCGCGACACCGGCACCGAACGGCGCCGAACCGGTACGGCGCCGCCGCACGATCGCGTGCTCCGCGCGCTCGGCCTGCACCTGCACGCCGGCAACCTGCACCTGCTCCTGCTTCTGCGGCACGGCCGCGGCCTGCGCCTGCGCCTGGCCCTGCGCGTTCGGCTGCGGGTTGGGCTGGGGCTGCACCTGCGGCTGCACTTGCGGCACCGGCTGCGGCTCGGCGATCGGCCGCACGTCGGGCAGCCGTACGGTCGGCGGCTCGACCGGCACCGGCACGCCCGCGACCGGCGGCCGCTTCGCGACGACGGCCGCGCCGGTCACCGCGATCGACCCGCGCCCGTCCGAGCCGAGGAACGCGTTGTCCCCGCGGAAGCGCGCCACGATCGGCTGGTCGAGGGAGAACGCGCCCGCCACGCCGCCGAGGAACTGCGCGGGGTGGTACCGCGCACACGCCCGCCCGTCCGCGTCGGTCGACGGCGAGCCGACGTTCGCGCCGCCGACGTCGAGCCGTACCTGACGGCCGGCGACCGGACGGCCGCTCCCCATGATCGTGAGGCCGGCGCACACCGTCGCCATGCCGTCGATGTCCACGCTGCGGGGCGCGGTCACGGCGACCTTCGTCGCCAGCGGGCAGTAGCCGTACGGCACCTGGTACGCGGTGACGCTCGGCGGCTGCGCGTCCCTGATCCAGATCGCGGCGAGCGGGTAGAACGTCACCGCGTCGCAGGCGAGCCCGTCGTTCTCGCCCGTCGACTCCGAGTACACGCGGTGCGAGTAGACGCCGGTCTCCCGGCAGGCGCCGTCGATCCGCACCAGCGTCTGGTCGTCCTCGAGCTGGATGTAGGCGCCACCGTCGCCGGCTGCCTGCATCGCCGACGTCACGCCGACAGCGTCGTCCTGGAAGCGCGCGTCGGCGCCCTCGTACGTGCAGGCCGTCGTCCGCCGACCGGCGCGCGAGATCCGGGTCAGTGTGCCGCTGTACTCGGCCATGCCGAGGAACGAGTCGGTGCTCACGTTGTAGCTGTACCGGTAATAGGCCCCGGTCGCCTCGAAGATCGTCTGCTGCGCGCCGGTCCTCAAGTCGTACGCGACGAGCGCGTCGTCGGTGTTCACGTCGAGCTGGTGGCGGCGCGAGTCGTAGGTGAACGTGTCGACGAACGGCAGCCCCGTCGTGATGTCGGGCAGGATCCGGCCGGTCAGCGCGTCCAGGCGGTGCAACACGTTCGTGCCTGGCTTTCGCCCCTGCAACGGGTTCATATCGGTGTAGTAGAGGACGCGCCCGTCGAAGCCGATCGACCCGGACGACGAGTCGGGGTTTACCGGCAGCGGCCAGGACCGGAGCTGCTTGAGCGGTGTACCCACGTACGCCGGTGGCGGTGGCGGCGGCGGCGAGCCGGTCGGCACCGGACCTGGTCCTCCGTCGTCGCGTCCCAGCGATCCGACCCGCAGCCGGTACGTCACGCCTGCGCACTCGGCGAGGAACGCGCCCGGGTCGGACGCACCCGCCCGCAACCGCTGCGGCGCGCAACTGGCGGGCAGTCCCGGCACCGGAGCGCCGAACGTCCGGCCGCCGTCGGACGACGACCGCGCACGGCCGCCGGCGACCGCGACGACCTCGGCCGGGCGGCTGCGTTCGGCGCGCACACCCGATGTCCCGCCGCCGGCGAGCGCGGTCCACGTCGTACCGCCATCCGTCGACTCGATCAGGCCGGTGCCGGTCGCGGCGAGCACGCGCGCCCCGCCGCCTGCCTTCAGCGTCACGTCGGCGTCGGCAACGGACGCGCCCACCGGCGACGCGATCGCGAACGTCAGCCCGGCGTCGCGGGAGACCCACAGCGCGGCCGGCGTGCCCGGCGCGGCGGCCACGAGCCACACCTCGTCCGGGTCGGCCGGGCTGACCGCGACACCCGTGGCCCGCAGCGAGGCAGCGCCGGGCAGCGGCAGAAACGTCCGGCCGCCGTCGGTGCTCTTGACCAGCCCGAGCGGGGTCGCCGCGGCGTACGTCGCCGCCCCGTCCGCCGACCCGGCGGCCGCGACGACCTCGCCACCGGGCACCGGACCGCCCGCCACCGGAGCGTCGAGACCGGGTGTGGACGCGGGCGCAAACGTCGTGCCGCCGTCGGTGCTGACCAGCATCGCCGGACCGGCCGGCTGGCCGGTCAACGCGAGGACGACCCTGCCGCCGGTGCCGGAAGCGTTACGACCCAGTCTCTCGGCGAGCACCCGCGTGACCGCGCGCGGCGCCGTGGTCACGACCCGCCAGTCGCGGCCGCCGTCGGCGCTGCGCCATACCCGGTGCGCGCTGTCGGCGGCGACGAGCACGCACGGGTCGCCGTCGAACTGGTCGACCGCGACAGCGCCCGCGGGAACGGGGACGCGTGACCACGCGCCGCTCTGCTCGCCGTAGACCAGGCACGGTCCCGGCGCGGCGGCGGCCGGTCGCATCGAGACGGCGACCGGCGCCACGGCGAGCAGGGCGGCCGGCAGTGCCGCCGCCCAGCGCCACCGACGGCTCACGTGGCCACCGTGAACACGCGGATCTCGTCGAGCGTCGGACCCGTCGCGTATCCGGTGCGGTCGGGCCGGAGCGTCCACACGTCGCCTGCCCGCAGGTAGTACGCGAGGTTCCCGGCGCCGAGCCGGAGACTCCCGTCGGCGTTGCCGCTGGACGTGATCATCGGCCACTCGTGCTCGACGACCCACCGCGGGATGCGCGGGTCGTAGCGCACGACGCGGTTGTAGCACTGGCGCAGATGCCCGTCCGCGTCCTTGATGTTGCAGCCGGACGGGCCTTGGACACCGGCGTACATCGTCCCCGTGCGGTCGGTGCGGACGAACTGGAGCGACAAGTCGGGCGGGGGCATCTCCATCTCGCGGAACGTCTTGCCGCCATCGGTCGACTGGTAGATCGAGTGGCTGATGGTGTTCGACGAGATCGTCACGACCGCGGGCCGTCCGGTGGCGTGCTGTACGACGATCGTCCGGGGGTTGACGTCGGCGACCCGGGTGGCCGTCGCGCCGCCGTCGGTCGACCGCATCATGGCGCCGGAGCTGAGGATGAGCCCGTCGCCGCGGCTCTGCCCGGCGAGGAACCACAGGTGCTTCGCGTCGACCGGGTCGACGGCGCGTGGCCCCGCCGTGCCGAAGTACGAATAGTCGGCGGTGTTGGCGAGCCGCGTCGTCCAGGACTCGCCGCCGTCGGTCGTCACGTCGAGCGTGCTCGAGACGACGACGTACGCGACGTTGCGATCGGCCGGCGTGAGCAGCACCTCGTAACCGACGCCGCGCGCGCCCGCCAGGCGGACCACCCAGTGCCTGCCCGCGTCGCTGCTCAGCATCAGCAGGTTGCCGCCGACGACGTCGTCGTTCGGCGTGAGGTCGCTGTGGTACGGCGAGCGCGTCACGACCAGCGCGATCCGGCCCGGTGTAGCGGCGAACCCACCGGCGAGCTGCGCGACGGTCGAGCCCTCCGGCGCGACGAAGATCGTGGTCCACCGGCAGCCCTCGTCGTCGGTACGGAGGACGACCCGGCCGTTGGTGACATACAGCCGCTTGGCCTTGCCGCGGTCGGCGAGAATCTGCGTCGTCACGCCGCCGACGACATAGCGCGGAACGGCGATGCGCCGCTCCCCCGCGCCGGCCGGACGGGCGCAGGTCGACGCCGTGGCTGCGGTACCGCTCGCCGTCGCGGTGGTCGCGATCAGGGCGAGCGCGACCGTGCGGACTGGGCTCTTCACGGCGGGAGGCCTCCTCCCGGGCATGGGACGTGACTGCCAATTTCGACGGCGGCCCACGACGTACCTCTGTCGCACACCCCGCCTCTCGTCGCGAGCGTCGCACGGGGCACCCGTACGTGAGCCGCCAGGCGGTCGCCACCCCCTCGCCACGGCCGCGCCGCGCGGAGGCGGTGTGCAACGCTCCCGGACGTGGTCAGCGACATCGACGTACGGCAGTGGCTCACGCTGCTGCGCCGGCCCGACCGCCTCGGCCAGGCGGGCCTCGTCGACCTGCTGCGCGCGCACGACCGCCTGCCGGACAGCGTGTCCGGCGCCGCCGCCGGGCAGGCGGCCGCGGAGTTCCTCGTCGGCGCGATCGACCGGCTGCGGCCGGCCGACGGCGCGAGCCGCGAGGAACGCCTGCCACACCTCGTCCTCACCACCTGCTTCGTCGAGGGCGCCAAGCTGTTCCAGGCGGCCAACAAGCTCGGCATGTCGGAACGCCAGCTCAGCCGCGAACGCCGCTGGGCGATCGAGCTGCTGCGCGCCGAGGTCGAGGCGGCGCTGGGCGAGCCGGCCGAGGAGACGGCGTACCAGCCGGAGCCGATCCCGACCATCGGCGACTACCTGCGCCGGCCGCAGGTCATGCAAGAACTGCAGGAGGCCTTGGCCGCCAGCCGGCTGGTCGTCGTCGCGGGACCGCCCGGGATCGGCAAGACATCGCTCGTCGCCGAGCTCGCCGCGTCGGTGAGTGGCTCGAGCGCGCGCGTCTTCTGGTACCGCTTCCGGCCGGGCGTCAACGACTCGATCCAGGCGCTGCTGTACGAGATCGGCGCGCTGTTGGCGAGCGAGCGCCGGACGCAGCTGGCGGACTACATCGAGCGCACGCTGCCCGCGCCCGACATCGCGCTCGCAACGCGGATGGCCATCACCGGGCTCGGTGGCGCGGACCGGCTGCTGGTGTTCGACGACTACCACGTGGTCGAAGAGGCGGATGCCGTACGCGGCCTGCTCGACGACGCGGTGACGCGGCTGCCGCAGCTACGCGCGGTCGTCGTCAGCCGGCACCAGGACGCGGGGCCGCTGCCGGGCCGTGGCTTCGGCGTACCTGTGTTCTCGCGGCATGAGACGGCCGCACTGCTCGCGCAGCAGCGCGTCGAGGCCGCGCCGGAGCTGGTCGACGCGTTGCACTCGTGGACGACCGGCGTACCGCACCTCGTGCACCTCGCCGCGGCCTGGCTGAAGAACGCGCCGCCGGACGAGGTCGCGTCGGGGATGCCCGCGTTCACCAGCCGCGCGCAGGTGCAGTCGTTCCTGCTCGGCACGATCACCGAGCTGCTCGACGACGACGACCGGGCGATCCTCGAAGCGGCCAGCATCTTCCGCGGCAAGTTCTCCGACGACGGCGTCGCCGCGGTCGCGCGCCGGTCGCGCGGCGCGGTGCTCGACGCGAGCCTGCGGCTGGTCCGCGCGCACGCCGCGACCCGCAGCCGCGACGGGGACACGGCGTTCTTCCACGCCAGCGTCCGCGACTACGTCTACGACCGGCTCTCACCCGAGCAGCTCGCGACGCTGCACCCGCGCGCGGCCGAGTGGTTCGACGCGATCGGGCAGCCGGAGGACGCGGCGTACCACCGGGAGCAAGCGCGCGGCGCCCCTAGATCTGGATAAGGCTCGCGCGGCCGCGCTGGCTGGCGAGCACGAGATCGAAGTCGGCCATCTTCACCGACGGATCGCTCGTCTTGCCGCGCGACCGTGCGGTCCGGGTGAGCGCCTTCATGCCGGCGGCGTCCCGGACGCGGCGCAGGTCCGCGCCGCTCATGCCCTCGGTTGCCGCCGCAATCTCGGCCAGGTGGACGTCCTTGGCCAGCGTCATGTCGCGGCACAACACCGCGAGCAGGCGGGCCCGTCCCGCGGCGTCCGGCAGCCCGATCTCGATCGGCGTGAGCCGGCGGCCCACGATCGCCTCGTCGATGATGTCGAGCCGGTTCGTCGCGCCGACGAGCAGCACGCCGTCGCCGCCGCGCAGCCCGTCCAGCTCGCGGAGGAACTGGCCGACGACGCGCTGCTCCCACGGCGCCGAGCCATCCGACGTACGGCGACGCAGCAACCCGTCGATCTCGTCGACGAAGATGACCGCCGGGCGGTTGCTGCGCGCCTTGGTGAACAGCTTCGCCACGCGCTGCTCCGACTCGCCCGCCCACTTGGAGAGCAGGTCGGCGGCGCTCATCTCGTAGAAGCTCGCGGCGACCTCGGACGCGATGACCTTCGCGACCGTCGTCTTGCCGGTGCCCGGCGGGCCGTGCAGCAGGATGCCGGCCGGCGCGCTCACGCCGAGCTTGCGCGCCAGGTCCGGTTGCACGAAGACCGCGAGCAGCTCATCGAGCTGCTCTCTGACCTCGTCGTCGAGGACGACGTCGTCCCACGTGAGCGGGTCGTCGAGGCGCGTACGGTCGCCGCCTTCGCGCTGGCGCACCGCATCGAGCAGATCGTCCTGCGTGATGAGCCGGTGCGCCGCCAGCGCCGACTGTGCGGCGACCGAGACGAACGCCTCGAGCGCCGCCGCGTTGCGACCGCCGGTCCGCCGGGCGACCTCGTCGACGTCGATGCCGTCCCAGTCGACGGCGTCGGTACGCCGCTGCAGCAGCACGCGCACGACGTCCGCGCGCGCGCCGGTGTCCGGCAGCGGCACGAGTATCTTCGAGTCGAAGCGGCCCTCCCGCAGGCCGGGGTCGAGCCGGTCGATGTCGTTGGTGGCCGCGACGATGACCAGGCCGGGCACCGTACGGAACTCCTCCAGCGAGTTCATCAGCTGCGTCACGACCTCGCGATGGTCGGCGCTCGGCTGGTCACCGCGGTCGGCCGCGATGGTGTCGACCTCGTCGAGGAACAGCAGGCACGGGACGTTCTGCCGGGCCAGCTCGAACAGTCGCTGCAGATTGGCCGCGGCCTCGTGGATGTAGCTCGACGCGATCGACGCGGGCGAGAAGCGGAGGTAGCGCAAGCCGTACTCGCCGGCGAGCGCGCGGCTCAGCAACGTCTTGCCGGTGCCGGGCGGGCCGTGGAACAGGATGCCGTTGTGCACGACGCGGTACTTCGCCGCCCGCCCTGGATCGTCGAGGATCGCGCCGACGGTCGCGCGCAGGCGGTCCTTCACGTCGTCGAGACCGCCGACGTCGGCGAACGTCTCGCACTCCTGCGGCGGGACGACGCGCGTGCCGTCCGTCGTCTTCGCCGCGCGCGTGCGCTTGGCCGGCGTGACCTGGGCGCCGAGGATGCCCGCGGCCAGCTCGAAGCTCGTGGCCTCCAGGCGATGCACCTCGGCGGCGGCGTTGACGACGGCCTCGGGTCCGGCGCTGCGCTGCGACTCCAGCGCGACCTTCGCGCGGCGGCGTTCGGCGAGGTTGGTCTCCAGCTCTTGCCGCGCCTCACGGCCGACGGCGGCCTTGGCGAGCAGCTCGTTGATCGTGCCGACCAGCGGTACGCCGACGACGAGCAGGTCGCGCATCGCGGTGTCGGCCGAGGCGCCCGCCGTACCGAAGTCGCGTTGCTCCAGCGCGGTCGCGGCGGTCTCCAGCTCGGCACGTGCGCGTTGCACGCCGAGGCGTTCGGCCTCCACCTTGCCGAGCAGCTCGGGCCGGCCGACGGAGCTGAGCGTCGCGAGGGCGTCGTCGAGGGTAGTGGCGGCGTCTCGTAGCTGACGGACCAGCACACTCGCCGCGGTCGCCGCGCGCTGTTCGTCGGCCTCCCAGGTCGCGTCGAGCTGCTCCCTCGCCTTCTTGCGCTTGAGCCGCGGTACCGCGTCGACCTCGGCCTGCTTCTCCACGTCGTGCAGCACGCGCACGGACGTGAGGACCGCCGCGTGCCGGTGGTAGAGCGCGACCTCGGACCGCTGAGCCATCAACGGACCTTCGACGGGCCGTGGCCGTTGCTCGACGGCGCGTCGAACAACGCGACCTCGGGACGTACCAGTGCCAGCACCGCCTCGAGGTCCGGGCCCTCCAGCGTCTCCTCGGCTTCGAGCCGGGTCGCGAGCAGGTCGAGCACCTCGCGGTGCAGGACGAGCACGTCGGTCGCGCGGCCCTCCGCGTCGGCGAGCAGCCCCCTGATCTCGGCGTCCATGTCCTGGTGCGTCTGGCCGGAGATCGCGCCGAGCGGCAGGTCGCCGCCGAGGAAAGCGTCGGCAGCCCGGCCCACGAGGCGGGCGCGGCCGAGGCGTGGGTTCATGCCGTAGCGGGCGACCATGTCGCGCGCGGTGTCGGTCGCCTGTTCGAGGTCCTGCTCGGACCCGCTGGACGGCTCGCCGAAGACGAGCTCCTCGGCGGCGAGCCCGGCCATCCCAACGACGAGCTGGTCGGTGAGCCGGCTCATCGTGAGCAGCTCGGCGTCGCCTTCCGGCATGGCCGACGCGCCGAGCGTACGGCTGCGCGCGACGATCGAGACCCGGTGCACGGCACCCACCCGGCCGGACGCGGCGGCGGCGACGCAGTGGCCGGCCTCGTGGTACGCGGTGCGCTTGCGTTCCTCCGGCGAGAGCATCCGGCCGCGCCGCTTCGGTCCGGACAGGACGCGCTGGATCGCCTCCTCCAGCTCGGGCGTGTCGATCTCGGAGTGGCCCTCGCGGACGGCGAGGAGGGCGGCCTCGTTGACGACGTTCGCGAGGTCGGCGCCGGTGAAGCCGGGCGTGCGGCGGGCGAGGTAGCCGAAGTCGACCATGATCGAGACCGGCTTGCCGGCCGCGTGCAGCTGGAGAATCTCCTCGCGGCCGTGCAGGTCGGGCTGGTCGACGGTGACGTGCCGGTCGAATCGGCCAGGGCGCATCAGGGCCGGGTCGATGATGTCGGGCCGGTTGGTCGCGGCCATCACGACGATGCCGGACGACACGTCGAAGCCGTCCATCTCGACGAGTAGCTGGTTGAGCGTCTGCTCGCGTTCGTCGGAGCCGCCGCCACCGCCGCCGGTGCCTCGCTTGCGGCCGGCCGCGTCGAGCTCGTCGATGAACACGATCGCCGGGGCGACCGCTCGTACCCTTCTGAACAGGTCCCTCACGCGCGCGGCGCCGACGCCGACGAGCGACTCGACGAACTCCGCGCCGGCGACCGAGAAGAACGGCACGCCCGCCTCGCCCGCGACGGCCTTCGCGAGCAGTGTCTTGCCGCAGCCCGGCGGACCGAACAGCAGCACGCCCTTGGGTGGCTGCGCGCCCATGTCCTCGTACCGCTCGGGGTCGGCGAGGTAGTCCCTGACCTCTCTGAGCTCGGCGACAGCCTCGTCCGCGCCGGCGACGTCGTCGAAGGTGATCGGCGCCGTACGGCCGCGCTTCTGCCGCTTGGCACCGATGCTGCCGAACGTCATCACCTCGCCGATGCCGCTCGTACCGCCGCGGGAGAACGAGAAGAGCAGCGTGAACAGGTTGGCCAGGATCATCAGCGGGAGCAGGAACGTCGTGACGAGCCGTACCGTCGCCTTGGTCGGTTGTTTGTCGAAGACGACGCGCGCGCCATGCGTGACGAGGTCGTCGCTGAGCTGGCCGGTGACCGCGTCGCTCTTCGGGTAGGCGAGCCGGAACGTGCCCTCGCCTGACGGCGCCTTCGGCCCGGCGACGTAGCGGCCCACGATCTGCGCGTCCTCGTCCTGGAACGTCGCCTCGACCACGCGGCGGTCGCCGACGAGCGCGGTGACCTCGTCGTACGTGAGCGCTCTTCCGTCCGTGGACGCGCCGAGGTAGGCGAGCGCCCAGCCGAACGTCGCGAGCAACACCAGCAGCGAGAGGCCGAGCCCGAGCACCATGCCGCGCGGCAGGAGCCGGCGGCCGACGCGGGCGCGGCGCCAGCGCCGCAGCATGAGGCGGCGGTAGGTAGCCGCGCGCGCGAGGACTGATCGCATGGGTCTCCTCCAGGGCGGCAAATGTCTCACCCGCCGGAGATCGACGATAGGTCGTCCGCCGTAACGGGGAGTCGCCAGCGAGTCGCCACCACGTCGCCAGCAGCTAGCGCATCGCCCCGATGCGGATCAGGACGCGTCCCGTCCGAATCGGACAGCCCGGCCGTGCCGATCTCGGCGAACCAGTGGCCTTGCCTCGACGATCGCGTCGGCGTACCCGCCGCGCGAACGGCGCCCGCCGATGCCCACTGGATCGCCTACACCCGACGCCTCGCGCGGCGTGAGCATGCCGTCTGACCTGCGCGAACACCGGTGCCGGCTGATGGCGTCGAGTCGCGTGTCCGCAGCCCGGCGTCTACACGATCAGGACCGGCCGCACGTTCGAGAGTACGGAAGCGGCCCGTCCGATGAGCGGGTCCGGCGACGTCACCGGCTCCTGGTCGTCGGTGCATCCACCGAGCACCGGCACCACGGCGAGCGCCGCCAAGATCGCGCTCATCGGGCCGGCTCGAACGGACCGGTGACCCGCGTCGAGCACCACCCGGGCGGGTTGACCTGCTTCAGCTCGGCCGGGTTCGTGTAGTCGATCTGGATGATCTTCCCCTTGTCGAAGCCCTGGCGGGCGCTCATGAACCCGCGGCCGAGCGCCCACGCCATGTCGATCACCACCCGCCCGTCCTTGCCGGTCCGGGCGCCGCTCGACCAGAGCAGCTTGGAGTCCTCCGACTCCTTGACCAGGAAGCGCAGGACCTGGTCGGGCAACGGCTTGCCGCGGGCCTTGATGGTGCCGGCCACGACGATGTTCTTCTCCGTCATGCCGCTGACCGGTTCGACGGAGATCTCCGGCTTGACGCAGCCCTCGGCGATGACCTGGCCGGGGTCGTCGCCGCCGCCGACGCACGACGTGAGCAGGGCAGCTCAGCACGCCCCGTCGCCCATCGCGGTGTTGATGCGCCAGGAGCCGTTGTCGAACGGGTCCTCGACCATCGCGATGTCCAGGTCGAGCAGGTTGCTCCACACGTAGCCCAGTGTCGGGTTGCTCGGCCCGAAGTCCGGATCCAGGATGCTGACGACCTTGTCGCCCTCGGCGCCGAGCAGCGTGAAGCCGTTCGCCTCGTGTGACTTCTGCGGCGCCGGCCTGACCTGCACCGACGCGCTGACCGACCACGGATCCCTGCCGCTGCGGAAGCACTCCCCCATGGTGCCGTACGTGTCGGCGTCGTTCACGTGCGACAGCAGGCGGGACACGTCGAAGAGCTCGGCCTCCAGGTCGAACGAGATCAGGGCGGGTGCCCACGACCAGTCCGGCTTCGGCCGCAGGTGGAGCGCTCGACCGTGTCGTCGCCCAGCTCGACGGATGCGCACATCGTTCGGATCAGCACGACCGGGTAGGCATGGTGGAAGTGTGGGGCAGGCAGGCAGGGCTCGAACCTGCGACCCAGGGATTATGAGCCCGACCGAGCCGATGCTGGCTGGTGACGTCGAGTCGCGTTTCCGCAGGTCAGAGGTGGTGCAGTTCTTCGGTCCGTACCGCCGCGTAGCGGCGTTGCATCCCTGGTTGGTCAGCAAACTGTCAGCATCGGAAGCCGCCCGAGAATCTGAGCAGCGTCGGACTGAACTGCATAGTGCCTAGTCGCGACTTCGATGTCGAGCGAGAGGATGTCCGTGAAGATGACGTCGAGTCGCTTCGCGACGTCCATCGAGAGCCACACCTGACCGCACGCGTCGCACTCCTCGACGGGGACGCCGAGGACCACAGCGGCCCGGCCACGCCGCTCGGCGACCTGAGCCCGGGCGGTCGGACGTCGCCGTTGTCGCAGTCGCAGCGCTCGCGCGGCACCGCCGCCTCCTCTCGCGGAAGTGGCCCATATCCGGAACGATCAGCGACGCGCGTCGGGCCGTGACTCTCCACGGTATCGACGTCAGGACAGGCGATCACACTGAACGTGCGCGTGCACCAAACGCGACAGAATACGGACTTTCGACGACCGCACGGGCAGGGGGATCGCGTTTTCGGGCAGAGACGGCGCCGGTACACCACACGCACCGAGCGGTTGCGCTGGAACGATCTGCCCGCGCTTACCGGTCGCGACGCGGCCTGGCACGTCGCCAGGGCGACCCACTGCACCCTTCTTCGTAGCCTGCCGCCGCTCTATAGTGCGGTCTTTCCGGGTTTGCGTACTCAAGGGGGACGACCGATGTTCTGGCACTCTCATGCAGCGGCGTACGCGGCAGTGGCCGTCACCGTGGCCCTCGTGGGCGGTACGGCCACGGCCGACCCGCTCGCGTCCCGCTGCTTCACTGCGTCGTCGGTCAGCGCCGGCTACGAGAACGGTGCGGCGCGTCGCCCCGACGGCACGGTCTGGACCTGGGGTGACCGGGCGCTGGACCAAGACGACGACGCCGTCGTGACCGACTATCCCGAGGTAGTGCCAGGCCTGACCGGCGTCGCGTCGGTGGTGTCCGGCTACCACCGCCAGTACGTTATCCGTTCCGACGGAACGCTGTGGGGCTGGGGCGACAACTCGTTCGGCGAGCTCGGCGACGGGACTACGGTCGAGCGCACCGCGCCGGTGCAACTGCTGACCGACGTGGTCGCCGTGGCGCCGGGTATCACCCACACCGCCGCGTTGCGAACCGATGGCACGGTGTGGAGCTGGGGTGACAACTACTGGGGCGCACTCGGCGACGGGACCAACACACGACGCGCGACGCCCGCACCCGTACCCGGCCTGAGCGGCGTGGTCGCGATCAAGACCGGCGCGGGTCACACGCTCGCGCTGCTCGGGGACGGTACCGTCCGCGCCTGGGGCGACAACCGGTTCGGTCAGCTCGGCGACGGTACGACGATCTCGCGCAACCGTCCGGTCACGCCGACGGGGCTCACGGGGGTCATCACGCTCGAGGCGGGGCACTCGCACACGTTCGCCGTGCGCACGGACGGGACGGTGTGGGCATTCGGCGCCAACCTCTTCGGCAATCTCGGCGACGGCACGACGACCGACCGGTACACGCCGGTGCCTGTGCCGGCGCTGTCCGGTGTGACGGCGCTCGCTGGCGGAACGTTCCACTCGGTCGCGCTGCGGGCGGACGGGACGGTGTGGACGTTTGGCCGCAACGACCTGGGTCAGCTCGGTGACGGCACGTACGCCGACGAGCATCTGCCACAGCAGGTGCCGGGGCTGAGCGACGTCGTCGCCATCGCGGCCGGCGGCTACCACACGTTCGCGCGCCAAGCCGACGGTGTCGTGCTCTCCTGGGGCGACAACAGCTTCGGCCAGCTCGGCAGCCGAACTCGCGCGTCGATCCCGGTGCTCCTCACCGATGCCGATGGATACCCGGTGGGTCCGGCCGGCCCGGTCGGAGATCAGACGGCGCGGACCCCGGAACGAGTCGGCGTCGAACTGCTGTGCTCCGGGCCGGTCTAGCGACCGCGTCCTACACGATCACGAAGCAGATCGCGTCGTCGGCGGGTGCACGAACGACCCATCGCGGCGACGAGCGTCCTCTGGACCACCGTGGTCCTGTCCGGCGAGCCCATGTCGTTGGATCGGTCAGAGCCCGACCAAGCCGATGCTGGCTAGTGACGTCGAGGGGCGTTTCCGCAGATCAGAGGTGGTGCACTTCCATACTCCGTACACCGCGTAGCGGCGTTGCATCGCAAGTTTGTCAGCAATCGGTCAGCATCGGTAGCGCCGCGCCGATCTGCGAAACCTGTTCGCGACAGGTGTTCACCAATGGAGCACAGCGGCGGCGCCTGAGCCTTCCCGGCCCCGTCCGCCGCTTGACGTCACCCGGCCGTGGCAGGTCCCGTCGGCACACGGCCACCCAGGGGAGTCACCGCCGGCGGCTTCGCGGAGGAAAATCGTCCATGCCCAGGACCCACGAGGCCAGAAGGCCGTTCCCGGCAGCACGCGACGTAGTCGTCGACCGCCTCGGCGAGGTCGGCGAACTCGCCGTCCTTCGCGGGCGGGCAGCGGGTCTTGGTCCGCCGGACCTTGGTCGGTCGTCGTGGTCTCGACATCGAGCGCTTCCCTTCCTGCGACGCCGGACCGGGGGTGCGCGAACGCGAGTGGGGCAGGCAGGGCTCGAACCTGCGACCCAGGGATTATGAGTCCCTTGCTCTGACCAGCTGAGCTACTGCCCCGCAGGGGTTCGGCTCCCGCGGATGGACTCGAACCATCAACCACCCACTTAACAGGCGGGTGCTCTGCCAATTGAGCTACGCGGGATCAGCAGCCCGGAACGATAGCAGGGTGTCGCAGAGCGCGATGGTCCTCCGATGGGTTCGTGAGCATGCGTAGCGGACGGTCAGGCAGCCGTGCGGATGGCGGCGAGTCCCGCGCCGCGGACCCGCGACCGGCCGGTACGGCGCCGTGAACTGCGCAGGCGGCACGCCGGTCAGTCCACTCCAAGCCTCGACGGCCACGTCGAGGTCGAGGTCGTCGTGCAGGTACAGACGGCAGCGCAGCCGCGACTCGTCCACGTCGAAGTACCGGCGCAGCCACGCGCAGAAGAAGGCGACGAGGCGGGGGTCCGTGTTGGCAAAGATGACGGCTCCGTCCCGCTTCGCGCCCTCGGCGGCGTACAACGCGATGCCCGCGGCGAAGAACGCGTCCTCGCCCAGGTCCACCAACCGGGCGCGTGCCCACGCCTCGCACTCGGCGATCTCGGCGAGGCGGGCGGCGCGGAGCCGATTCGGCCCGCCTGGAGCACGCTGCCGCCACGCCGAACGCGGCGGCGCGGGCAGGTCGCGGACCCAGCCGTACGCCGTCGACGGCGCCACGCCGAGCGTCGCGGCGATGTCCGCGACGACGAGGCCGCGCGCCCGCAGCACCCGGGCCTCCGCACGTACGTCCACGGAGCAGAGCCTCCACTGCGGGTGCGACAACGGTTGCCGCGAGGGCACGGCGGGTAGGTCCGCGGTAACGACGACCCGGCGCGTGACGCCGGCAAAACCGTGGGAGGAACGCGATGCGCTACAAGGCGACGTTCGTGACCGGCTTCGCCGCCGGGTACGTGCTGGGCTCGAAGGCCGGCCGGGCACGCTACGAGCAGATCGTGAAGCAGTGGCGCGCGCTGATGGGCCGGCCCGAGGTGCACGAGGCGGCGGAGACGGCGAAGCACGAGGCGAGCGACCTGCTCGGCACCGCGAAGCGCGTGGTGACGAACACGTTCGCGGGTAAGGACGTCACCGACCAGGTTCACACCGACTCGCTGTCCGTCCGGGTCTAGGAGGCGACCATGCGTGACGACGACACCCCCGTCGCGACCCAGGCCGACGTCGGGACGACGGGCATCGACATCGAGGTCGACGAGTCGATGACGCCCGGCGAGATCCTGGACCGCGAGCACAGCCCGATCGACCGACCGGTGGCGGTCGACGACTTCGGCACGACGGCAGAGGAACAGCGCGAGGGCGAATCGCTGGACGGCCGCCTCGCGCGGGAGCAGCCGGACCCCGCGCTCGACGTCGAGGTGCCGTACCTCTCCGAGGCCGAGGGCATCGGCGACGAGCCGGCGGGGCGGCTGGTCGAGCCGGACGAGGGCGCGCACGAGGACGAGATGAAGGAAGCGGTCGCGTACGACGTCGGCCGCGACCAGGGGCTGCGCAGCGCCGAGGAAGCGGCGATGCACACCTTCGAGGCCTGACCGGCCCGCCGATGCCCCGCCTGCGCCGCGTCGACTGCTCGACGCCTGGACTGACGCGGCGGCGTTCCGGCAAGGGCTTCGTCTACCGAGACTGCAACGGCGCCCGCGTCACCGACCCTGCGACCCTCGCGCGCGTCGAGGCGCTGGTGATCCCGCCCGCCTGGACCGACGTCTGGATCTGCCCCCTGCCGAACGGTCACATCCAGGCGACGGGTACGGACGCCGCGGGGCGCAGGCAGTACCGCTACCACGACGTCTGGCGGACGCAGCGCGACCGGGTGAAGTTCGACCACATGGTGGAGTTCGGCCGGGCGCTGCCGGCGCTGCGCGAGCGCATCGCGACCGACCTCGACGGCAACGACCTGACGCGCGAACGCGTCCTCGCCTGCGCGACGCGGCTGCTCGACCTCGGCTTCTTCCGCATCGGCACGGAGGGGTACGCCGAGCAGAACCAGACGTACGGCCTGGCGACGATCCGCAAGGACCACGTGACGGTACGGGGCGACGTCGTGGAGTTCGACTACGTCGCGAAGTCCGGGAAGCAGCGCCTCCAGTCGATCGTCGACCCGACGGTCGTCGCGGTCGTGCGCGCGCTGAAGCGCAGGCGTGGCGGCGGGCCCGAGCTGCTCGCGTACCGCCGGGACCGGGACTGGTGCGACGTGCGGTCGGCCGACATCAACGCGTACATCAAGGAGGTCACCGGCGGCGACTTCACCGCCAAGGACTTCCGCACCTGGTCCGCGACGGTGCTCGCCGCGGTCGCGCTCGCCGTCTCCGCCGAGGCGCGCACGCCGACCGCACGGAAGCGGGCGGTGGCGCGCGCGTTCCAGGAGGTGTCGCACTACCTCGGGAACACGCCCGCGGTCTGCCGGGCGTCGTACGTCGACCCGCGCGTGGTCGACCGCTACCAAGCCGGCGTCACCGTGGCGGGCGCTCTGGAACGGCTCGGCGCGAACGCCCAGGAGGGCCACCTCGGCACCCAGGGCGAGATCGAGTGGGCGGTGCTCGACCTGCTCGAAGAGGCACCCGCGCTCAAGGCGGCGGTGTAGTCGACACTCTCCCAGGGCAGGAGATGAACGCCGACGTGAGGAGGGCCCCGTGCCCAGGATCCCCGATGCCCCGAGCGACGCCACGTCGTTGGGCGAAGCGGTCGCCACCTACGAGGCTCAGGGGTTCACCGGGCAGTTCGCGGCCCGCGAGGGCGCGATGGTCATCTGTTACACCTGCCACGAGGTCGTTCCGGCGCGCGAGGTCGAGCTGGTCGGGCTGCTGCGGATCGAGGGCGCGTCGGACCCGGACGACATGATCGCGGTCGCCGCGGTCGTCTGCCCGCGCTGCGGCGCGAAGGGGACCCTGGTCATGCACTACGGCGCCCTGGCGCCGCCCGAGGACGACGAGGTGCTGGCCGCGCTGGAGGACCACCGGGGCCCCGACCCGGTCCACGTCCAGCCGTAACGGGGACCCGACGCCGGGGCACCTGGCATCGTTGCGGGGTGATGCGGCTCCGGACGGCACTCGCGGGCACGGTTCTCGCGCTGCCTTTCGCCATGCCCGCGCACGCGACACCGCCGCAGGCCGACACCTGGAACTTCCGGCAGATCCACGTCGGGCAGTCGCAGGCCGCGGGGCGCGACGGCGCCGGGGTGACGGTCGCGGTCGTCGACACGTGGGTCGACCGCTCGCACCCCGACCTCGGGGGGCGGGTACTGCCGGGCGCCGACTGCAGCGGCGGCACCTGCACACCTGGCCCCGTCGCGGCGGACAAGTGCGACGCGCACGGGACCCATGTCGCGGGCACCATCGCATCGCGGACGTACGGCGTCGCACCGGCCGCGCGCATCCTGCCGCTGCGCGTCCTGAAGTGGGACGGCACCGAGTGCCAGGGCCTGTCGGGCGACGTGGCCGCTGCGATCCGCTACGCCGTGGCGCACGACGCCCGGGTCGTCAACGTCTCCCTCGGCGCGACCGTCCCGCTCGCCGGCAAGGACGCCGACCTGGACGACGCCGTCACCGAGGCGGCGCAGGCCGGGGTCCTCGTCGTGTTCGCCGCGGGGAACCAGGACCTCCCGGTCACCGACAGCTTCGGCCCGGACGCCCTCATCGTCGCGGCGACCGCACGGGACGGGGGCCTCGCGTCGTACTCGCAGCACGGCACCGGCGTCGACCTCGCCGCGCCCGGCGGCGACTCGCCCACCGACACCTGCACGCTGGACGGCTGCGTCATCTCCACGTGGTGGGACGGCAAGCACGTGTACGCCGCCCTGGCCGGCACGTCGATGGCCGCGCCACACGTGTCCGGCATCGCGGCACTGCTGTTCGCGCAGCGGCCACGCAGCCGCAACGACGTCGTCGCCCGGCTGCGCGGCACCGCCCACCCGCTCGCTCAGGCGGGCAGCGGCCTGGTCGACGCGGCGGCCGCACTCGGCGCATCGGCGGCGCCGCGCGCCACGGCCACACCGACGTCGCCGAACGCCGTCGTCCGGGTGACGCCGAAACGTTCCACGCCGAAGGCGAAGCCCAGGACCGCGGCACCGACGCCGCCCGCGACCCCCAAGCCGGCACCGAAGAGGCCCGCGCCGACGCCCGCACCGGTCCCGTCGCCGACCGTGGTCGAGCCGCCGCTGGCGCTGCCGAGTCGCGAGGAGGACCGCACGGTGCCGTTGACCGCGGCCGCGCTGCTCCTCGCCGCCGTCGCCGCGGCCACGGTCGCGAGCGCGCGCCGGACCTAGTGTCCTGCGCCGGAAGTTGCGTGCATGAGTCCCGAGTCACAGGCGGTGGCTGGTAAGGCCGAGGGAGCCCGCGTAGCAGGCTACGCGGGCGACCGAGAACGCCGCCAGGCGCCGTCTGGGGCCGGGAATCAGCACGTGAACTTCCAGCGCAGGACACTAGCTGTACCGGGTGATGAACCCCCGCTTGCGGAACGTCCCCAGCATCGCCCGCACGAACGCCACCGCCGCGACCAGCAGCAGCAGCGTCGTCAGCCCCGCGACGCCGA
Organism: Frankiaceae bacterium; assembly: GCA_030840645.1. Taxonomy (GTDB): domain Bacteria; phylum Actinomycetota; class Actinomycetes; order BP-191; family BP-191; genus BP-191. Next base: position 36,953 of record JAVEEC010000110.1, on the reverse strand, counting down.
GCTGCCGCCACGGCATCGCCTCGCCGTCGAGCACCGCCCGCGCGGCGGCGAACGCGTGCGTCGTCGGCAGCAGCGCCGACACCGGCCGGATCGCGGCGGGCAGCGCGGACACCGGGTAGAACACGCCGGACAGCGGCATGACGACGAACAGGATCCCCCACGCCAGCGCCTCGGCGCCGGTACCGAACCGCAGCACCATCCCGACGACGAACAGCGCCACCGCCCACCCCGCCGCGAGCAGCACGGCGACGATCGGCAGCAGCGCCCAGCCGAGGGAGGTGACGTTGAACGCGTAGAGCAGCGACACCATGACGGCGACCGCGCCGACGCCCATCACGAGCTTGACCAGCCCGAACAGCGCCACGCCCGCGACGTACTCGGTCTCGGTCAGCGGCGTGCACATGAGCGAGAGGAGGTTCCGCGACCAGGTCTCCTCCAGGAAGCCGGTGGCGAGTGCGATCTGCGACTGGTAGACGACGTGCCAGAGCAGCACGCCGGCGATGAGGTAGGCGGCGCCCTGCTTGCCGCCGGAGCCGCCCTCCCGCGCGAAGAACACCGCGAGCGAGCCGAACAGCAGCGTGTCGACCACCGGCCAGACCGTGACGTCGAACAGCCGGTGCGGGCTGCGCCACAGCACCAGCGCCTGGCGCACCGCGATCGCCCGGACGTGCTGCCACCTCATGCGGCACCGCCGCGCGCGGCCGCGAGGTGGATGAAGACCTCTTCCAGGTCGCCCTGGCCGAAGACCGCCGCGACCTCCTCGGCCGAGCCGTCGGCGACGACCCGGCCGGCGGAGAGGAAGACGACGCGCTCGCAGAGGCGTTCGACCTCCAGCATGTTGTGGCTGGTGACGAGCAGCGCGGTCCCCTCGTCGTCGCACAGCGACTGCAGCCCGGTCCGCACCCGCAGCGCCACGTCGGGGTCGAGCGACGCGGTCGGCTCGTCCAGGACGAGCAGCCGGGGCGCGTGCATCGTCGCCTTGGCGATGCCGACCAGCGTCTTCTGCCCGCTGGACAGCTCGGTGCCCAACGCGGCTTCGAGGTCGGGGATCTGGAACCGCGCCAACGCCGCCCGCGCCGCGCCGAGCGCGTCGGGCAGGTCATAGAGGTGGCCGTACATCGTGAGGTACTCGCGGACGCGCAGCTTCTCCGGCAGCGGCAGGTACCCCGCGGCGAAGCCGACCTGGCCCAGCGCCTTCGCCCGCTCCTTCGGCAACGGGTGGCCGAGGATCGCGACGCTGCCCTCGTCCGGCGACACGACGCCGAGCAGCATCATCAGCGTGGTGGTCTTGCCCGCGCCGTTCGGGCCGAGGAGCGCGACCCGCTCACCGGAACGGATGCGCAACGTCACCCCGTCGACCGCCCGGGAACGCCGGTAGTCCTTGACGAGGCCGACGGCGTCCAGCGCGTACGCACTCACGACGGACCACTCTCCCAGGGCGCCCGCGTCCCCGCGACTGGTTTGGCGAGGCCCCCACGTGAAAGGGGTGGCCGGGGTAACCCGTCCCGCTAGGGCGCCTGCGGCGCTTTAGTCGCGGGCCGGGTACCCCGGCCACCCCAAACTCACGAGCGTGGCCTACTCCAGGTAGTCGCGGAGCTTCTGCGAGCGCGAGGGGTGGCGCAGCTTGGACAGCGTCTTCGACTCGATCTGGCGGATGCGCTCGCGGGTGACGCCGAACTCGCGCCCGACCTCCTCCAGCGTCCGCGGGTGGCCGTCGGTGAGGCCGAAGCGGAGCTGGATCACCTTCTTCTCCCGCTCGGAGAGCGTGTGCAGGACCGAGTCGAGCTGCTCCTGCAGCAGGATGAACGACGCCGCGTCGACCGGCACCACAGCGTCGGAGTCCTCGATGAAGTCGCCGAGGTGGGAGTCCTCCTCCTCGCCGATCGGCGTCTCCAGCGACACCGGCTCCTGCGAGACCTTGAGGATCTCCCGGACTTTGTCCGGCGTGAGGTCCATCTCCTTGGCGATCTCCTCAGGCGACGGCTCGCGGCCCAGGTCCTGGAGGAGCTGGCGCTGGATGCGGATCAGCTTGTTGATCGTCTCGACCATGTGCACCGGGATGCGGATCGTGCGCGCCTGGTCGGCTATCGCCCGGGTGATCGCCTGGCGGATCCACCAGGTGGCGTACGTCGAGAACTTGTAGCCCTTGGTGTAGTCGAACTTCTCGACGGCCCGGATCAAGCCGAGGTTGCCCTCCTGGATCAGGTCGAGGAAGAGCATGCCGCGGCCGACGTAGCGCTTGGCGATGGAGACGACGAGGCGGAGGTTGGCCTCGACCAGCTTCTTCTTCGCGAGCTGGCCGTCGCGCTCGATCGCCTCCATGTCGCGGCGGGTCTTGTCGGCGATCTTGCGGGTGGTCGCGAGCTTCTCCGACGCGAACAGCCCGGCCTCGATCCGCTTGGCGAGGTCGACCTCCTCCTCGGCGGTGAGGAGCGGGACCTTGCCGATCTCCTTGAGGTACATCCGGACCGGGTCGTTGGTCGGCGCCTTGAGCGCCAGCTCCTCCTCGCGGCGGAGCATCGCCTGGCGACCGGGGTCCTCGTCCTCCTCGGACGGCTCGACGATCTCGATGCCCTCGTCGTTGAACACCTGGAGAACGGCGTCCATCGACTCCGGCGGCAGCTCCGCCTGGACGAGGGCAGCGCCGATCTCCTCGCTGGTGAGGAACCCCTGTTCCTTGCCGCGGGTGATGAGGTCCTTGACCTCGTCGATCTGGGCTTCCTTGGGCAGTGCGGTCGGGCTCATCGCGTCCTTCTGTTCGTGGTGTCGTGGCCGGAGGGTCGACGCACGACTACGTCCCGGGTCCCGGGTCTATCGCCTGCTCGCGCAGGGCGCGTTGCCTGGCCTGCATGTCGACCAGCTCGGTGAACAGCGCGTTGTACCTCTCGGGCTGCTCCACCGGGTTCAACCGTTGGAGCCGCGATTTCGTTTCCGTGATTCGGCGCGTCAGGCCCATCTCCTGTAGCCGGGCCACCTGCTGACGTACGTAGGCCGCCCGGGACGCGTCGTCGGCGAGCAACGACTCGACGGCCAGCTCCGTGAGCAACGAGCGTACGGCGTCGTCGGGCGCCGCGTCGCGCACCCGCGTCACGAAGCCCTGCACGCCGCCGCTCGCGGCCCCGAACGACCGCACCCCACCGGCCGCGGCGACGGCGGCGTGGCAGGCGCGGTAGGCCGGATGGGTGAACAGCTCGGGGTCGAGCGCGTCCCAGACCGGGCCGACCAGGCCGGGGCTCTGGATGACGGACTTCAACGACTCCCGCTCGACCCGGTACGCCGGGTCGTCGGGTTTCGGCCTCGCCGCCGCCTCCGGCGGCGCCGCGGCCGCGCTCGGCGACGCTGCCGCGCGCCCAGCCGACGCCGCTACCGCGGCGACTGCCTCATCGACGGGCATGCCGAGCCAGCCGGCCAGGCGGCGGGCGTACTCGGGCCGCAGCGAACGGTCGCGGATCGAGGCGACGATCGGGGCGCAGGCCGCGAGCGCGCGGACCCGGCCCTCGGCGGTCTCCAGGTCGTAGCGCGCCAGCTCGGCCTGGAGCTTGAACTCGAACAACGGCACCCGCCGCGCGATCAGGTCGCGGACCGCCGCGTCGCCCTTGGCCAGCCGCAGCTCGCACGGGTCCATGCCCGCCGGCTCGACGGCGACGAACGTCTGGGTGACGAACCGCGCGTCCTCCTCGAACGCCTTCAGCGCGGCGCGCTGCCCCGCGCTGTCGCCGTCGAACGTGAACACGACCTCGCCGCGGAACTCGTCCTGGTCCATCAGCAGGCGGCGCAGCATCTGGATGTGGTCGGTCGTGAGGCTGGTGCCGCAGGTCGCGACGGCGGTCGGCACGCCCGCGAGGTGGCAGGCCATGACGTCGGTGTACCCCTCGACGACGACGGCCTGCGCGCGCCGGCCGATCTCGAGCCGGGCCTTGTCGAGGCCGTAGAGGACGTGCGACTTCTTGTAGATGGCGGTCTCTGGGGTGTTCAGGTACTTCGGCTGGTCGCCGTCCTTCAACGCCCTGGCGCCGAAGCCGATCGGGTCGCCGGTGTTGTCGCGGATCGGGAACATCAGCCGCCCGCGGAACCGGTCGACCATCCCCCGCTGGCCCTGCGACACCAGGCCCGCGGCGAGCGCCTCCTCGCGGCTGAAGCCCTGCGCCGCAAGGTGCTTGGTCAACGCGTCCCACGAGTCGGGGGCGTAGCCGACGCCGTACGCCGCCGACGCCGCGTCGTCGAACCCGCGCTCGGCGAGGAACGCGCGCGCCGGCTTGGCGGCCGGGTCGTCGGCGAGGTGGGCGGCGTAGAAGTCGAGCGCGGCGCGGTGCGCGGCGACGAGGCGGGTCCGCTGGCCGGCGTTACCGCCGCGGGTCGAGGAGCCGCCCTGCTCGTACCGCAGCTCGATGCCGGCCCGCTGGGCGAGGCGTTCGACGGCCTCGGCGAACGACAGGTGCTCGATCCGCATGACGAAGTCGATGGTGTCCCCGCCGACCCCGCAGCCGAAGCAGTGGTACAGGCTTCGTGCGGGCGTGAGGTGGAACGAAGGGCTCTTCTCCTCGTGGAAAGGACAGAGCCCCTTCAGCTCGCCCCCGCCCGCGGAACGGAGCTGCACGTAGTCGCCCACGACGGCGTCGATCGGCGAGAGCTCGCGGACGCGGGCGATGTCCTCGTCGGAGATCCTCGCCATGAGCGTGCGTCCACCTCCTCACCGGGGTCGCGCCGCCGACAGGGGTGACACGGGTACGGCCCGCGAGGTCGAACGCGCGAGAGCGCGTCCAGGCGGGCCGTTCACATAATTGTAATTCCCGTTTGCGGGCTGTCAACCCCGGTAGGGGCTGTCGACGCCGACCGGCAGCCGCGCCGGGTCCCAGCCGAGCCGCGCGACGGCCGTCCCGAACGCGAAGCGGTCCGTCATCCCGCCCACGTACGCCACCGCCGCGCGCACCGCGTCCTCGCTGCCGGGCTCGGCGCGGACCGGGTCCGGCAGCGCCCCGGGCGCGTCGGCGAAGTGCTCGACCAGCGCCCGCAGCACCGCGACCACCTGGTCCGCCTGGGCGACCGACGCGGGGCGGGTGTAGATGCGCGCGTAGTCGAACGCCCGCAGCGCCGCGAGCGCGCCCGCCGGCTCAGGCCGCATCCCCACGACGCCGGTCTCGCGAACGCAGTCGATCAGCGCGCCGACGAACGTCGCGAGCTGCCGGGTCCGCGTCCGCCCGCAGACCTCCGCGACGTCGGCCGGCAGGTCGTCGAGGGACACGATCCCCGCGCGGGCGGCGTCCTCCAGGTCGTGGGCGGTGTACGCGCACCGGTCCGCCCAGCTCACGACCTCCGCCTCGGGCGTCGCGGGCGCGGGCCGCGACCACGAGTGGTTGCGGATGCCGTCGGAGGTCTCGGCGCAGAGGTTCAACGGCGCCAGCGTGACGTCGGCGCCCCACACCGCGTGGTCGTACCCCTCGGGGAGGAACGGCGCGAACGCGTCCTCGCTCGCGTGCCCGCCCGGGCCGTGGCCGCAGTCGTGGCCGAGGGCGATCGCCTCGGTGAGGGCGACGTTGAGACCGGTCGCGCGGGCGACGCTGGTCGCGACCTGCGCGACCTCCAGCGCGTGGGTGAGCCGGGTCCGCTGGTGGTCGGCCGGGAAGACGAACACCTGGGTCTTGCCGGCGAGGCGGCGGAACGCGCTGCTGTGCAGGATCCGGTCGCGGTCCCGCTCGAAGCAGGTCCGCTCGGGGTCCGGCGCCTCCTGCCGGTCCCGCGTACCCGCGCCGCGGGCCCGCGTCGCGCCAGGAGCGAGCAGGCCGTCCTCCAGCTCCTCGCGGGCCTCGCGGTCGAGCAGCGCATCCGACGCGGCGGGCGCCACCGCGGCGCCACCGCCCGGGTGGGCGCGCACGACGCCGTCCGCGCGCGGCACGCGGTGCGTCGTCGCGGCCCAGGCGAGGGAGCGTTCCGTCGTGGTCATGGACCCATCGTGGCCTACGGGTGTGACAGGGCGGGCAGGGATCGGGGCGCGGACGCCGTAACCAACGGCCGAGCCGCCCGACGAGGCGCGGCCGTACCCCAGAAGGAGTCCCCTACATGCGCCCCATCCTCCGTACCGCCGTCCGGACGGCGACCGCCGCGGCCGTCCTCGGCCTGACCGTGCTCTCCGCCGCCCCCGCGGCGCACGCGGGCTGCGTCAAGGACCAGCTCACCGCGAGCTACCCCGGCGGCGACCCGACCGTGACGATCAACCCGGACGGCTCGATCACCATCGACCCGAACCCGACGCTCAACCTGGTCAACGCCGTCAAGGGCAACGCGTCGGTGTTCGTGAAGTGCGTCGTCTGATGCGCACCATGACGCGGGCCGCGTTCGCGGCGCTCACCCTCGGCCTGCTGGCGGCGCCGTTCGCCGGTACGTCCAACGCCGGCTGCGTGAGGGACTTCGCCGGCAAGCCGTACTACACCAGCCCGGTGGTCACGCAGAACCCGGACGGCTCGATCACGATCGACCCCAACCCGGTCGTGGGCCTCGGCAACCAGGTCGCGGCCAACGTCGTCGGCCTCGAGCACTGCGTCGTCTGACCTCGCGAGCACCGAACGCCCCGGCCACTGCTCCACGGCCGGGGCGTTCCGCATCTCAGGGCTGGACGGTCTCCAGCCACAGGCTGCCGCCGGGGTTGCGGTCCCAGTCGGCGAAGCGCGCGGACACCGCGTCGTGGTGCGTGGCGTCGAGCCACGCGTTGAACCACACGATCCGCAACGACGGGTTGCCGACGAGCAGCGCGCGCAGGACGTAGTCCTCGTTCCAGAAGCGGCCCTCGTCGAGCCAGTCCCTCGGGTACTCGAACGGCCAGAACACGTCGTGGACCTGGACCAGCACGCCGGGTCGCAGCCTCGGGACGAGGTCGAGCAGCAGCACGTTGACGTCACTACCGGCCCTGCTCACGTGCGTCGAGTCGATGAACAGCAGGTCGCCCGCCTCGAGCCGGGTGATGACGTTCGGGTCGACGTCCTGCACCGGCTTGGTGTGGATGGTGACGCCGTGCTCGTCGCCCGGGCGCAGCAACGACTCGAGCCGCGCGGGGTACGGCTCCACGAACGTCAGCTCCGGGTCCCAGTCGGGCAGCCGGTCGCGGACGTCGAGGGTCAGCGCGGACGACCAGCCCGAGCCGACCTCGACGACACGCGGGGGCCGGTGCAACGCGAGCATGCCCGCGAGCGTCACGCCGTCCTTCCACGAGAACTGGTCGTTGACGGGGTTGTAGCGGCCCTCGCCGGAACGGAACACGGTGGCCGCCGCGTCCGCGAGGCGCGGCAGCAGCGCGAGCTGCTCGGCCGCGCGCAGGTCGATGCCGGGCAGCTCGGTCCGCTCGCGCCAGATCAGGTCGGCGTACGTCTCCAGGTCGGCGCGCGAGGGGATCGGCGAGTAGAAGTGGCCGGGCGGGAAGATGCCGCACACCGCGACCGCGGCCCGCGCATCGGCCGCCTCCTGCTCCGCGGCCGCGAGCCGCGCCCGCAGGTCGCCGACCTCGGCGGCGAGCCGGTTGCGGTCCTCGCGGAGCCTGCGTACAGGCGGTGCCACGTCGGCGGCGCGCTTCGCCCACTCACCCGGTCCGGACATGCGGGACAGCCAACCACAGCGACTCAGACGGCGCTCGGCCCCCGGCCGAACGACGTGCGGAACACCTTGTAGTACAGGTACGCGACGGTCTCCCGCGCGATGTAGCGCGCCTCGCCTGCCCGGCCGTGGACGGCGGGCCCCGACCGGGTCGGCGACGTCTCCGCGTGCAGCCCGACCTCGCCCGCCATGGCCCTCGCGCGGAACGAGTGCCACGGGTCGGTCACCAGCACGACGTCATGCCAGGAATGCTGCCTGGCCAGCCGCGCGACGGCTTCGAGGCTGGTCAGGGTGTCCTTGCCGCTGCCGACCTCGACGACGTCGGCGGAGGGGACGCCGTTGTCGCGGAGGTACGACGCCCCGGCCGCGCCCTCGGTGAACCTGTCCCCTGCGCGGTTGCCACCGACGGTGACGACGGTCGGCGCGACGGCCGCGTCGTAGAGCACCTTCGCGTGGTCGAGCCGCGACCGGAACACCGCCGAAGGCCGCCCGTCGAACTGCGACGCCCCGAGCACCACGATGGCGTCGGCGTGCTTGCGGGAGTCCTCGCGCGCGACCTGCCAGACGCGGAACGCCGTCCAGCCGGTGACCAGCACGACGAGGACCACGACCGCCGCGGCGGCGCGGAAGCCCCACCGCAGCACGCGCCTCACCGCGTGTCGCTGCCCTTGGTCTCGATGCTCGCCCGGCCCGCTTCGAGCCGGGCTACCGGCACGCGGAACGGCGAGCAGGAGACGTAGTCGAGCCCGACCTCGTCGCAGAAGTGGATCGAGTCGGGGTCGCCGCCGTGCTCGCCGCAGATGCCGAGCTTGATGCCCGGCTTGGCGGCGCGGCCCTCCTCGCAGGCGATGCGGACCAGCCGGCCGATGCCCTCGCGGTCCAGCGTCTCGAACGGGCTGACGCCGAAGATGCCGAGGTCGAGGTAGCGCGAGAAGAACGCGGCCTCCACGTCGTCGCGGGAGAAGCCCCAGCCCATCTGCGTCAGGTCGTTGGTGCCGAACGAGAAGAAGTCCGCGCTCTCCGCGATCTGCGCGGCGGTCAGCGCGGCGCGCGGCACCTCGATCATCGTGCCGATCAGCGCCTCGTCGTACCCGACCTCGGTGAGCACCTGCTCGCTCTCCTCGCGGATGACCTCGAGCTCCTGCACAGCGCCGACCAGCGGCACCATGATCTCCACCCGCGGGTCGCCACCCGCGGCCTTGCGCATCTTGGCGGCCTCGGCGATGGCGCGGACCTGGAGCTGGAACAGCCCGGGGATGACCAGGCCGAGGCGGACGCCCCGCAGGCCGAGCATCGGGTTCTGCTCGTGCAGCCGCCGTACGGCGTCGAGCAGCGCGCGGCGCTCCTCCGGCACCGGCTTGCCGGTCGCCTCCAGGACGGCGATCTCGACCGAGAGGTCCTCCAGCGACGGGAGGAACTCGTGCAACGGCGGGTCGAGCAGCCGGACCGTGACCGGCAGGCCGTCCATCGCCTCGAAGATGCCGGCGAAGTCCGCGCGCTGCATCGGCAGCAGCGCCTGGAGCGCGGCGTCGCGGGCGGCCTCGTCGTCGCCCGCGAGGATCAGGTCCTCGACGAGCTGGCGGCGGTCGCCCAGGAACATGTGCTCGGTCCGGCAGAGCCCGATGCCCTGCGCGCCGAACCGCCTGCCCCGCTCGGCGTCCTCCGGGGTGTCGGCGTTGGCGCGGACCTTCATCCGGCGCTTCGAGTCGGCGTGCGTCAGCAGCCGGTGCACGGCCGCGACGAGCGGGTCGGCGTCGGGCGCGAGCGTGCCCTCGAAGTACTCCACCACCGGCGAGGGAACGACCTCGACCTCGCCGACGTAGACCGCGCCGCTGGTGCCGTCGATCGAGACGACGTCGCCCTCGTTGACGACGACGCCGCCAGGGGCCGTGAACTTCCGGCCGGCGAGATCGACGTCGAGCTCCTCGGCACCGCAGACGCAGGTCTTGCCCATGCCGCGCGCGACGACGGCCGCGTGCGACGTCTTGCCGCCGCGCGAGGTGAGGATGCCCTGCGCGGCGATCATGCCGTTGAGGTCGTCGGGGGTGGTCTCGCGGCGGACCAGGATGACCGGCTCGGACTTGGCGCGCTCCTCGGCCCGGTCGCTGTCGAACACCGCGACGCCGACGGCCGCGCCGGGCGAGGCGTTCATGCCCTTCGCGATCCGCGGCGCGTCGGTCTCGCCGAACTTCGGGAACATCAGCTGCGCGAGCTGCGCCCCGGTCACCCGCGTCAGCGCCTCGTCGAGGTCGATCAGCCCCTCGTCCACCAGCGTGCTCGCGATGATGAACGCCGCCCCCGCGGTCCGCTTGCCGACGCGGGTCTGGAGCATCCAGAGCTTGTGCCGCTCGATCGTGAACTCGATGTCGCAGAGGTCGCGGTAGTGGTGCTCCAGCGTCCGCATGTGGCCGAGCAGCTCGTCGTACGCCGGCTTGTCGATCTGCTCCAGCTCCTGCAGCGGCCGGGTGTTGCGGATGCCGGCGACGACGTCCTCGCCCTGGGCGTTCTCGAGGTAGTCGCCGTAGACGCCGGTCGCGCCGGTGGCCGGGTCGCGGGTGAACGCGACACCGGTGCCGGAGTCCATGCCGAGGTTGCCGAACACCATCGCCTGCACGTTGACGGCCGTGCCGAGGTCGGCGGGGATGCGCTCCTGGCGGCGGTAGAGGCGCGCGCGGTCGCCGTTCCACGAGTCGAAGACCGCGCGGATCGCGAGGTCCATCTGCTCGCGCGGGTCGGTCGGGAAGTCCCGGCCGGTCTGCTCCTTGACGATCGACTGGAACGTCCCCGTCAACGCCCGCAGGTCGCCCGCGTCGAGCTCGAGGTCGCTCTTGACGCCGCGCTGCTCCTTGAGCCGGTCGATGGCGTGCTCGAACAGCTCGCCGTCGACGCCGAGGACCGTCTTGCCGAACATCTGCACGAGCCTGCGGTAGGAGTCCCACGCGAACCGCTCGTTGCCGGACTGCTTGGCGAGGCCGTCGACGGAGACGTCGTTCAGGCCGATGTTGAGAACGGTGTCCATCATCCCGGGCATCGAGAACTTCGCGCCGGAGCGGACGCTGACGAGCAGCGGGTGCTCGGGGTCGCCGAGCCGGCGGCCGATCGCGCCCTCCAGCGTCGCGAGGTGGGTCGTCACCTCGCCGGCCAGCTCGGCCGGCTCGCGGCCGCCGTCGAGGTAGACCTTGCACGCCTCGGTCGTGATGGTGAAGCCGGGCGGGACCGGCAGGCCGAGGTTGGTCATCTCGGCGAGGTTCGCGCCCTTGCCGCCGAGCAGGTCCTTGAGGTCGCGGTTGCCCTCGGAGAAGTCGTAGACGTACTTCGGCACGGGGGCACTCCTTCGCGGTGGACGGGCTCGGTACGAGGCTATCTCCCGGGCGCGCCCCTGGCGGGGCCGGCCCGGTATGCCCTACTCTGCCCGGCATCGCCCCGCCCTACCTCCCCCTCAGGAGCCGCCATGCGCAAGCCCTTCGCCCTCGCCGTCCTCGCCGCCACCGTCGCTCTCGCGCTGCCCGCCGCGCCGGCCTCCGCGGTCTGCGAGCCGCTGACGTCCAGGCTGCTGGGACGGTGCAGCAACCCCTGCTACCTCGTGCCGGGCGTCTACGACTCGGTCAACCACGCCACGCACGACCGGCTGCCGGCGCTCGTCGCCGAGTGCCAGGCGTAACCCCTCACCCTACGGAGGACAACGATGCGTACCACGCTCGCCCTCGCCGGCCTCGTGGCCGGCCTCGCCGCGCTCGCGCCCCTCGCGCCCGCGTCCGCGCAGTGCGACCCGCAGGTCTTCGACACCGGCGGCTCCGGCTGCGCCAACGGCTGCATGGACAACGGCCGCTGGTACGAGGAGCAGCGCGCGACCCTCGCCGACAAGGGCATCCGCGGCCTGCCGAGCTACGACTCGATCTTCCTCTGCACCCAGTAGGCGCGCTCAGCAGAGCGGCAGGGCGGCGCCGAGGTACGACTCGACCTCGGCGAGCGCGACCCGCTCCTGGGTCATGGAGTCGCGCTCGCGGACGGTGACGGCGTTGTCGTCCAACGACTCGAAGTCGACCGTGACGCAGAACGGCGTGCCGATCTCGTCCTGCCGCCGGTAGCGGCGGCCGATGGCGCCGGCGTCGTCGAACTCGACGTTCCAGCGCTCGCGCAGCGTCTGCGCCAGCTCGCGCGCCATCGGCGAGAGGCGCTCGTTGCGCGACAGCGGCAGGACCGCGGCCTTCACCGGCGCGAGCCGCTTGTCGATCTTGAGCAGCGTGCGCTTCTCGACGGTGCCCTTGCCGGTCGGCGCCTCGTCCTCGGTGAGGCCGTCGAGCAGGACCACGAGCGCGGTCCTGTCGACGCCGAGGGCCGGCTCGACGACGTGCGGGACGTAGCGTTCGCCGGACTCCTGCTCGAAGTACGAGAGGTCGACGCCGCTGGCCTTCGAGTGCGACGTGAGGTCGAAGTCCCCGCGGTACGCCACGCCCTCCAGCTCGGCCCACTCCGCGCGCGGGAACGCGAACCGGTACTCGATGTCGAACGTGCCGCGCGAGTAGTGCGCGAGCTTGTCCTTCGGGTGCTCGTAGAAGCGAAGGTTCTCCGCCGTGATGCCGAGGTCGGTGAACCAGCGCATCCGCTCGTTCTTCCAGTACTCGAACCAGCGCTCGCCCTCGCCGGGCGGCACGAAGTACTCCATCTCCATCTGCTCGAACTCGCGGGTGCGGAAGATGAAGTTGCCCGGCGTGATCTCGTTGCGGAACGACTTGCCGATCTGCGCGATGCCGAACGGCGGCTTCCGCCGCGCCGACTGCTGCACGTTGAGGTAGTTGATGAAGATGCCCTGCGCCGTCTCGGGCCGCAGCCAGACCTGCGCGCCGGAGTCCTCGACCGGGCCGATGAACGACTTCATCATCCCGTTGAACATCCGCGGCTCGGTGAACTGGCCCTTGGTGCCGCAGTTCGGGCAGTTGACGTCGCGCAGGCTCGCGGGCGGCGAGCCGTGCTTGGCCTCGTACTGCTCCTCGAGGTGGTCCGCGCGGTGCCGCGTGTGGCAGGACGTGCACTCGGTCAGCGGGTCGGAGAACCCGGTGACGTGACCGGAGGTCTCCCAGACCTGCGGCGCCAGGATGATGGTCGAGTCGAGGCCGACGACGTCGTCGCGGCACTGCACCATCGAGCGCCACCAGTGCTTCTTGATGTTGTTCTTCAGCTCGACGCCGAGCGGGCCGTAGTCCCACGACGCTCGCAGGCCGCCGTAGATCTCCGAGCCCGGGTACGCGAACCCGCGGCGCTTGGCGAGGCTGACGAGGTTGTCCATGCGGTCTGCGGCCATGACCGTGGAGGGTATCCGCCGCCCGCGGCGAAGCAGAACTCATGGCGAGCCCCGAGATCGGTACCGCGGCCCCCGACTTCGTCCTCGACGGCACGTCGCCGGACGGCCGGGCGGCGTACGTCCTCTCCGCCCTGCGCGGGCGGCCGGTCGTGCTGGCGTTCTACCCGGGCGACGAGACGCCCGTCTGCACCAAGCAGCTCTGCTCCTACCAGGACGACCTCGGCCGGTTCGCGGAGTTCGACGCGCTGGTCCTCGGCATCTCGCCGCAGAACCTCGACTCGCACGAGCGCTTCGCGGCCAGGCGCGGCCTGACGTTCCCGCTGCTCGCGGACCCCGACAAGACCGTCGCCCGGCTCTACGGCGTGACCGGGCCGCTGGGCATCAAGCGCGCGGTGTTCGTCCTCGACGCCGACGGCGTCGTTCGCTGGCGGCACGTGTCGACGCTGGGCCTGTCGTTCCAGGACGCCGGCACCATCGCCGGCGTGCTGCGCGACCTCGCGCCCGCGTCCTAGGGCACGAACGGCCGGCGACCTCCCGTGGAGGGGGACCGCCGGCCGCCGCGCGCGCTACTTCGGGCCGACGCGGTAGCGGACCCGCAGCGTCCCCTGGCAGAGCGGGATCACCTGGACGCTGCCCTCGTCGTTGCCGACCTTGAACTCCATGTCGGCCTCGGCGCCCTCTTCCTGGTCGGTGCCGGTGATCTCGATCTTGGCGGTCTCGTACGCCGCCTTGATGTCGTCCCTCGTCTTGACCAGGTCCGTTCCGGAGACGTAGGCGAAGTAGCGCTTGGTCGCGCCCGCCGTCTGCACCTCGTAGAACGTCGCGCCCGTGATCCCCGCGGGGATCGTGCTGGGCAGGGCCGCGGCCGCGTCGGCGGGCTTGAGTATCCCGTCGCACGACTTGCCCGCGGCCTCCTTGTTCTTCTCTTCGTCCTTGTCCGAGCAGCCGACGGACGCGAGCAGCAGAGGTACTGCTGCCACGGCCAGGAGCCGACGGATATGCATGGGTTGTCCTTCCGGTTCAGCGTGCGGGACGGGGGGCGGCGCCGGCGGGCGGCGCGCGGCCCCACGGTAGCGACTCGGGCCGGCGCGTTCGCGCGCGGGCGGCGGGGCGGGTGATGTACGGCGGCCTGTCCGGCTGCGCGGGCAGCCCGGGCGGGGCGGCCAGCGCGAGCAGGCGGCGGCCGGTCGTCAGCAGCAGCAGGACGAACGCCGCCCCGATCAGTGTCTGGACCAGCACCCCCGTCGCGAACGCTGGCTCCACGAACACCTCCGCGACGTCGAGGCCGGCGGCGAGGCGCGCGAGGACCTCGAACGCGGCGAACTGCACCGCCTGGCCCGCGACGACGAGGACGACGAGGGTGACCGGCGCGATGCCGCGGCGCCTGCGGTCGACCCGGGCGGCGACGTAGCCGGTGAGGGCGGACACGGCGACGCAGCCGAGCAGGAGGAGCAGCCGGGGGGCACCTCTGTCGGCGTACTCGCGGATTCGCGCGCTCTCCCGTACGCCGGGGAGCAGCCCCTCCTCGTCCAGCGCGTGCGAGACGAGCCCGCCGGCGAGGACCAGGCCGGCGGCGAGCCCGCCGAGGCGCCGGCTGCCTGCCACGCCCGCAGCGTAGTGCGCTCAGCCGGGCGCAGGCCCTGGGCGCTGTCCCGGCCCGGCCGTGTCGGCGTCGGGCGCGCGGTCGCCGGTCGCGCCCTCGTCCAGGACCTCGTACGCGCTCGGCTCGGCGACGGCTCGGGCGAGCAGCGGCGTCGCGTGCATCTTCACGTCCCACCCGGAGAGCGCGCGCCGGTACGCGCCGACGCTCGCCCACTCGGTGAGCAGCAGCCAGGCCCGGCCGTCGTCGGTCGCGCGGGCCAGCCGCCCGCCGTGCCAGCCGGGTCGTTCGGCCAGCGCGCGCAGCGCGGCCGTGGCGTCGTTGCGGAACGCGTTCTCCTCTGCGGGCTCCACGACGAACCTCGTCACGACGAGCACTGCGGTCCTCCGGGTTTGGCCGGTACGCGGCTGGGGTGCCACGCTACCGATCCGCGAGGAGGGAGCAGGCGTGGCGAAGCGCAAGGGACCGACGCCGGCCAGGCAGCGGGCACGGCGAGTCGACCCGACGGCGCCGTTCCTGACGCCGGACGCGTCACCGTTGCGTGCCGCCGTCGAACGGCGCAGCGCGACCGTGATCGTGTTCCTCAGCCACCTGCCCCGAGCCCTGCCCGGGCTGGTCGTCGTCCTGCTCGTCGCCGCGGGCCTGCTCGCGCCGCCGGTCGTCAGCGGCGTCGCACTGCTGGTCGTCGGGGCGCTGCTGGCCTGGCTGGTGTTCCTGAGCTGGGGCCGGGTCCCGGCCGTCGGCCGCGCCGTGCGCTGCGTCGTCATCGCGCTGGTGCTCGGGTACGCGCTGACGCGGTTCGCCGCCTAGCGGCGGTGCGCCTCCGGTGTGCGGCCCTCGCGTCACCCGTGACGCGGAGCCCGCACACCTGGCTACGCGAGCGATCCCGAACGTTCGAGCAGCTCGACCCGGTTGCCCGCGGGGTCGCGGGTGAAGCCGCGCCGCCCGCCGAACACGTCCTCCTGCTCGGTCCACGGGGAACCGTTGCGGCGCAACGCCTCCAGCGTGGCGTCGAGGTCGTCCACGACGAGACCGCAGTGGCTGTCGGGGTGCGGCTCGCCGGCGCGCTCGGAGAGGTGGACCTGCGCGTACCCGTCGATGTCGAACCACGCGCCGGCCGGGTCGAGCGCGGCGGGCTTGGGGATGCGGCGCAGGCCGAGGACGTTCTCGTAGAACGCCGCCACGGTCTCGGTGGCGCCCGGCGGGACGACGACGTTCACGTGCTGGAGCCTGGTCATGCGCTCGTCTCGTTCGGCTCGGCGGCGCCGTAGCGGCGGTCGCGGCGGGCGTACTCCTCGATCGCCCGCCAGAGATGCCGGCGGTCGAAGTCGGGCCAGAGCGTGTCCACGAACGCCAGCTCCGCGTACGCGCTCTGCCAGAGCAGGAAGTTGCTGGTGCGCTGCTCCCCCGACGTCCGCACGAACAGGTCGACGTCCGGCATCTCCGGCTCGTCCAGGTACCGCGCGAGCGACTTCTCACTGACTCGCTCGGGCTTGAGCCGGCCGTCGACTGCGTCGCGGGCGATGCGGCGTACGGCGTCCACGATCTCGGCCCGGCCGCCGTAGTTAACGCACATCGTCAACGTCAGCGTTTTGTTGCCGCGCGTCAGCTCCTCGGCCTCTTCGAGGCGGCGGATCACCTTGGGCCACAGGCGTTCGCGCCGCCCGGCCCAGCGGACGCGCACGCCGAGCGCGTGCATCTCGTCGCGGCGGCGGACGAGGACGTTCTCGTTGAAGCCCATCAGGAAGCGCACCTCCTCGGGGGAGCGCTTCCAGTTCTCCGTGGAGAACGCGTACGCGGACAGCCACTGCACGCCGACCTCGATGGCGCCCTCGACGCAGTCGAAGAGCGCGTGCTCGCCGGCCTCGTGGCCGCGGGTCCGCGGCAGGCCGCGCTGCTTGGCCCAGCGGCCGTTGCCGTCCATGACCAGGGCGACGTGCCGGGGTACGACGTCGAGGCGCGGCGGCGTCGCGCCCGAGGGGTGCGGCGTGGGCGGGCGGGGCTTCACCGTTCGACCATCGACAGCGAACGCAGCCGCCGGTCCAGGTGGTACTCGGCGTACGCGGAGACCAGGCCGCTCGCCTCGCGCCGGGTCCGCGCGTCGGTCCCGTCGGCGCCGGTCCAGTCGCCGTTGAGCAACGCCCCGAGCAACGCGACCGCGGGCGCGCCGGGCGTCACGCTGCCGGGCGGGTGGCAGGCCGTGCAGACGACGCCGCCCGCGGGCACCGCGAACCAGCGGTGCGGGCCCGGCGACGTGCAGCGCGCGCAGGAGTCGAGCGCGGGCTCGTAGCCGCTAACCGCCAGCGCCCGGAGCAGGAACGCGTCGAGCACCAGTGACGGCGTGTGCTCCCCCGCGTCGAGCGAGCGCAGCCCGCCGACGAGGAGCAGGTACATCCGCAGCGACGGCTCGCGCTCCTCCGTCAGCCGGTCGGTGGCTTCGAGCATCGCGGTGCCCGCGGTGTAGCGCTCGTAGTCGTTCATCATCGCGGCGAACGGGTCCACGATCTCCGCCTGCGTCACGACATCGAGCTCGCGGCCCTGGTAGTTCTGCACGTCGACGTGGACGAAGGGTTCGAGCCGCCCGCCCCACCGGCTCTTGGTCCTGCGCACGCCCTTCGCGACGGCCCTGACCTTGCCGTGGCGGCGCGACAGCATCGTCACGATGCGGTCGGCCTCGCCGAGCTTCTGGGTACGGAGCACGACGGCCTGGTCGCGGTACAGCGTCACCGCGCCATCATCCCCCGCGCCGCCCGGCGCGGGTCCTTCACCGCGCCGGGACGACCACCGGCTGCAGGGCCACCGCCGTGACGCGCGCGTCCGTCGCGAGCCGCTCGAGACCGTCCTGCGGCCACATCCCGACCAGCCGCCCCAGGACGGCGTCGCGGATGTCCGGCGGCAGCGTCTCCAGCCGGTCCACCATGCCCAGGACGAACGTCATCCGCTGCCGCTCCTCCCGCAGCCGCAGCTCCTCGCGGGCCAGGTCCTCGGCCGCGCGGTCGCGGTCGCGCTGGAGCCGCTGCTCGCCGCGCGCGAGGAACGTCCGCTCGATCGTGCCGAGGGGGTTCAGCGCGCCGAGCAGCCCGATCCAGCCCGGCGACTCGTGCCGCATCGAGTGCACCAGCAGGTCGCCGTACCTGGCCCGGCCGCCCTGGACCAGCCCCGCGACGTAGTCGTCGACACCGACCTGGAGGATGCCGAACCGCACCGCCGGCCGGATTACGCGCGCCGCGCAGGCCGCGCGGTAGGCGCTGTGCAGCGTCGTGAACAGCTCGCCCATCTCGGCCGCGGTCCAACCGCCCTCGATGTCGAGGCGCAGGACGCCATAGGCGTCGCCGGGCTGTTCCGTTCCCCCGTTCGTCACCAGCCGACCGTATCGCGGAATTGCGGTGGCGACATCGCGCCTAGG
Source organism: Frankiaceae bacterium (assembly GCA_030840645.1). Lineage (GTDB taxonomy): Bacteria > Actinomycetota > Actinomycetes > BP-191 > BP-191 > BP-191. The sequence goes on along the minus strand of JAVEEC010000110.1, from coordinate 19,064 downwards.
GGCGTACAACGGCCTCCGTGGAGATCGAGGAGTTCGACCCGCATACCGCCGACGAGGCGACGGCGCTCGCGTACTGCGACCTCCTCGCGGTCTCCCGGGTACGAACCCACCCGGACGGGTTCCCGCCCCCTCCCGCGTACCTCCTGAACCAGCTCCGCGTCAGCCGGGACGTGAGCCGCCGGCGGATCTGGCTGGCGCGTTCTGGCGGCGCCGTGGCCGGCGCCGTCGAGGCGTCGTGGGAGGAGGCCGAGGACAACCGCGACCGCGCGTACCTGGACCACGACCTGCGGTCGTTCGACGCCGGCCTGGTCGATGCGCTGCTCGTCCCCGCGGCCGCCGCGCTCGTCGCCGAGGGCCGGACCAACGTCGTCGTCAACGCCGCGCCGGACGGCCCGATCGAGTCGCTGCTCGCCGCGCGCGGCGGCACGCGCGGCTCGGTCGAGCAGCACAACGTCACCGCCCTCGACCGGCCGGACCGGGCCGACCTCGCGGCGCTCGCGGGCGCCGTTCCCGCGGGGTACGAACTGCTGTCGATCGACGGGCCGTGCCCGGACGACCTGCTGGAGCCGTACACCGTCCTCGCCTCGACCATGAACACCGCGCCGCGCGACGACCTCACCGAGGAGGACGCCGTCTACACGCCCGCGCGGGTCCGCGACTGGGAGGAGACGGCGGCACGCCGCGGCTGGGACATGTGGACCGTCGTCGCGCGCGAGGTCGCGACCGGCGAGCTGGCGGCGTACACCCAGCTCGTCCTCGCCCCCGAGTGGCCGGAGGTCGTGCAGCAGGAGGACACCGCGGTGACCATCCCGCACCGCGGGCACGGCCTCGGCCTCTGGCTCAAGGCGGTCAACCTGCTCCGCGTCCTGGACGAGCGGCCCGGCGTCAGGCGGGTCGAGACGTGGAACGCCGCGTCCAACGACCACATGCTCCGCGTCAACCGCCGCCTCGGCTTCGTGCTCGAACACACCTGGCACACGTGGGAGATCCCGCTCGCGTCGTACGCCCGGACCTCAGAAGCCCAGCCGGCGTAGCTGCTTCGGGTCGCGCTGCCAGTCCTTCGCGACCTTCACCCGCAGGTCGAGGTAGACGCGGCTGCCGAGCAGTGCCTCGATCTGCTTGCGGGCGTTGGTGCCGACCTCCTTGAGCCGGTCACCGTTGCGGCCGATGACGATCGCCTTCTGGCTGTCGCGCTCCACGAACAGCGTCGCGCTGACGTCGATCAGGTCGTCACGCCCCTCCCGCCGCGCCATCTCCTCCACGACGACCGCGAGCGAGTGCGGCAGCTCGTCGCGCACGCCCTCCAGCGCCGCCTCGCGGATCAGCTCGCCGGCCATCACCAGCTCCGGCTCGTCGGTCAGCTCGCCGTCCGGGTAGAGCGGCGGCCCCTCCGGCAGCCGCGCGACGAGCAGGTCGGCGAGCAGGCCGACCTGGAAGCCGTTGACCGCGCTGCACGGCACGACCTCGGCCCAGTCGCCGAGCTTGGACACCGCGAGCAACTGCTCGCCCATCCGTTGCCGGTCGGTCATCAGATCCTCTTTGGTGACCACCGCGACAACCGGGGTCTTCAGTGCCTTCAGCTCGTTCGCGATGAACTCGTCGCCCCGCCCGACCGGCTGGTCGGCCGGGACGCAGAACGCCACGACGTCGACCTCCGACCAGGTCGTGCGGACGACGTCGTTGAGCCGCTGGCCCAGCAGCGTTCGCGGCTTGTGCAGCCCTGGCGTGTCGACCAGGACGAGCTGCGCGTCCGGGCGGTGCACGATGCCACGAACGGCGTGCCGCGTCGTCTGCGGCTTGCTGCTCGCGATCGCGACCTTGGTGCCGACGAGGGCGTTCGTGAGCGTCGACTTCCCGGCGTTCGGCCGGCCGACGAAGCACGCGAAGCCGGACCGGAACACCTCCGTCATCCGACGACGCTACCGTCGGGACGCGCGCGGATCAGGGTCACCGGGCCGAACGCGTTCAGCGCCTTGCGGCCCTCGACGTCGTCTGTCGGGTCGTCGCTGACGACCGCGGCCGCCTCGAACCGGCGCGCGCCGCTGCTGACTGCCGTGGCGACCGCGAGCTGCAACGCCGTGACGCTCGCGCCGTCCATCTCCACGCTGGCGGCGGCGTACGTCCGCCCCGTGTCGTCGCGCACGGCCGCACCGGCGGGGACCCACGTCCGGACCAGCGCGCGCCCGAGCGCCGCTCGCGCCAGGGTGACCAGCTTCTCGTCCTCGGGGTCCACCCCGCGAACCTACCGTCCCACCTGACCTACCCGCGGGTGATGAGGACGGTGCCGATCCGATTGCGGCGACCCTTGGCGGACTCCGCCACGAAGGTGAGGCCTTCGAGGGTGACGGTCGCTCCCGGGATCGGTACGCGGCCCAGCGCGGACGCGAGCAGGCCGCCGACCGTGTCGACGTCCTCGGTCGGGAGGGAGACGCCGTACAGCTCGTTGACCTCGTCGATCGGCAGCCGCGCGGTCACCCGGACGCAGCCGGGCGACACCTCCTCGACGGCCGGGACCTCGCGGTCGTACTCGTCCGCGATCTCCCCGACGATCTCCTCGAGGATGTCCTCGATGGTGACGATGCCCGCGGTGCCGCCGTACTCGTCCACCACGACCGCCATGTGGATCTGCTCCGCCTGCATCTCGCGGAGCAGCTCGTCGACCGGCTTCGAGTCGGGGACGAACGACGCCGCCCGCATGACGTCCTCCACCTTCGCGTCCTCGCGGCCGTCGTGCGACCGGCGCACCAGGTCCTTCAGGTACGCGACCCCGAGCACGTCGTCCGCCGACTCGCCGATGACGGGGATGCGCGAGAAGCCGGACCGCAACGCCAGCGAGAGAGCCTGCCGGACGGTCTTGCCGCGTTCGATGAACACGATGTCGGGCCGCGGCACCATGACCTCGCGGACGAGGGTGTCGGCCAGCTCGAAGACCGAGTGGATCATGTCCCGCTCGCCCTCCTCGATGACCTGGCGCTCCTCGGCAAGGTCGACCAGGTCGCGCAGCTCGGCCTCGTTGGCGAACGGTCCCGACGGGAAGCCGCGACCCGGCGTCACGGCGTTGCCGATCAGGATGAGCAGGCGCGGCAACGGCCCGAGCACCCGGGTCAGCCAGATCACCGGACCGGCCGCGCGCAGTGCGACGGTGTCGGAGTGCTGGACGCCGATGGTGCGCGGGGCGACGCCGACCAGGACGTACGAGACGACGACCATCAGCCCCGCCGCGATCGCGATCGACCAGCGGCCAGGTCCGCGCGCCACGATGATCAGGTCGGCGACGATGATGACCGCGGTCAGCTCGGCGGTCATGCGCAGGAGCAGGACGACGTTGAGGTAGCGCGGCGAGTCGGCGGCGATGACCGCGAGGCGTTCGGCACCGCGGCGGCCCTCGCGCAGCAGCCCGTCCGCGCGTACCCGCGACGTGCGCGCGATCGCGGTCTCCACCATCGCGAACGCGCCCGCCACCACGACGAGGAGGAACGCCAGGACGAGCAGCCCGGTGTCGCGCGGCATCAGCGCGACGCCCGCCACGCGGCGAGCAGCCTGGCCTGCTCGCGGAACATCGCCTGCTCCTCCTCGGGCTCGCCGTGGTCGTAGCCGAGCAGGTGCAGGACGCCGTGCGTGCAGAGCAGGTGCAGCTCGTCCTCCGTCGAGTGGCCGGCCGTGACCGCCTGCGCCGCAGCGATCTCCGGGCAGAGCACGACGTCGCCCAGCAGCGCCGGCTCGGGGTCGTCGTCGTCGCCGGGGTGCGCGACCATCCGGGTGCCTTCGAGCTCGTCCATGGGGAACGCGAGCACGTCGGTAGGACCCGGCTCGTTCATCCAGCGCACGTGCAGCTGCTCCATGGACGTCACGTCGACCAGCAGGATCGACAGCTCGGCCATCGGCGCGACGCCCATCTGGTCGAGGACGTAACGGGCCAGCGTCACCAGCCCCGTCTCGTCGACGGCGGTGCCGCTCTCGTTCGCGACGAAGACGGCCACCGGCTACTCGCGCCGCGCCCGGCGGGTGGCCGGGGCGCGGGTCGCGGAGGTACGTGCGGCGGACTCCTCGGCGTCGAACCGCGCGTACGCGTCGACGATCTCGCCCACCAACTTGTGGCGTACGACGTCCGCGCTGCCGAGCTGCGTGAAGTGCACGTCGTCGATGCCGTCGAGGATGTCGCGGACGACCTTCAGGCCGCTGCGCGTGCCGCTCGGCAGGTCGACCTGAGTGACGTCGCCGGTGACCACGATCCGCGACCCGAACCCGAGCCGGGTGAGGAACATCTTCATCTGCTCGGGCGAGGTGTTCTGCGCCTCGTCGAGGATGATGAACGCGTCGTTCAACGTGTTGTGCGTGACGAGGAAGTCGCTCGTCACGTAGAGCGAGTCGGCCGCGCCGACGGCGATGCAGACGCACTCCGCCGTCCCCGCTGGCTCGACGCTGTCGACCATCCGCATCGGGCGGCCGCTGCCGGTGGCGTCGTACGCCTTCCGCTTGCGGGTGAGGCGGAACGGCGCGACCCCGGCGGGCAGCCTGAGGTCGAGAACGTGGGTGTCGTGACGGTGGTGCACGGGACGGTCCGGCGTGCCGCCCGGCGGGCGCCCCTCGGCGCGGCGGGTACGCGTGTAGACGACACCGCCCAGCGATCGAACCAGGAACGTGACGTCGTCCCGCAGCCGGTCCGAGCACGTCGAGTACTGCACGCGACAGGTCCGCCCACGCTGGCGGACCGGACCGCCGTCGGTGTCCAGCAGCCCCTGGAGGACGGCGAGCCGGACGACCGCGGTGTTCAGCAGGTAGTCCACCGGCACGAACTTCGTCGTCGAACGCGTGCCCGCCAGGCCCAGGTCGCGCAGCACCGCCGTCACCGGGTTGGCGATCCGCAGCCCGCCCCGCCCGCCGTCGATGTGGCGGAGGACGTACTCGACCTCGCTCTTGCGGTGCAGCGCGATGCCCGGCAGCGCGGCGTCGAGCGCGTCGGCGAGCTCGGGATCGGCCGTCGTGAAGGAGGGTGTGGTCGCCGTCGTGAGGCAGCCGTCGCCAAGCAGCAGTCCCAGCGCGTACGGGTCGAGCGGCACGTCGCGGGGCTCGAACTCGACCGCCGCGACGAGCGGTAGCTCGTACCGCCGGTAGTGCGCGCGACGCAGCCCGCCGCGCGCCAGGTCGCGGGTCTGCACGACCCGGCCCGCCTTGCCGTGCCGGCGGTCGTCCCGCGTCGTGACGAACCAGAGGTGCTCGCCGCAGGCGAGCGTCGACGCGCCGTCCTGGGTCGAGACGCGGAAGACCTCCTTGCGCCCCTGCGGGTACACGCCGAGCACCGGCGTCGGCCGGCCGTCCGAGCCGACGACCAGGTCGCCGACGCGAAGGCTGCCGATCCGGCGGAACCCGTCCGAGGTGAGCACGGGCGTGTCGACGGGCTGCGCGCGGCCACGCATGTACGCCAGCGGGGCCACCTCGATGGTGCCGGCCGCGATCAGCCGCGGGATCGACTCCGGGTCGACCATGTCGTGCAGCGCGTCGTAGAGCGGTCGCAGGTACGGGTCGATCTTGTCGTAGAGCGTTCCCGGCAGGAACCCGAGCCGCTCGCCGGCCTCGACCGCCGGGCGGGTCAGGATAATGCGGTTGACCTGCTTGGCCTGCAGCGCCTGCACGGCCTTCGCCATCGCGAGGTACGTCTTGCCGGTGCCGGCCGGGCCGATCGCGAAGACGATCGTGTGGTTGTCGATCGCCTCGACGTAGCGCTTCTGGTTGACGGTCTTGGGCCGGATGGTGCGGCCGCGGGTCGAGAGGATGTTCAGGCTGAGCACCTCGGCCGGGTGCGCGACCTCGCTGCGGCGCAGCATCGACAGGGATCGTTCGACGGTCTCGCCGGTCAGCACGTCGCCCTTGTCGAGCAGCGCGATCAGCTCCTCGAACACCCGGACCGCGAGCGCCGCCTCTGCGTCGTCGCCGGTGATCGTGATCTCGTTGCCGCGCACCAGGATGTCCGAACGGAACGCGCGCTCGATGATGGAGAGCAGCTCGTCGCGCTGGCCGAGCAGGCTGACCATCGAGTGCGCGCCGGGAACGACGATCTTGGTCTTCGTGGTGTCGGCCATAGGGCTCTGATCGTATGTCAGGACGCCCCGAACACGAGCGGGTCCCGTGTCATCGGGTACGTCGCCCAGTAGAGCTTGACGACCGTGCCGCTGCCGTCGCGCACGATCCGCAGCAGCTCGCCCTGCTCGCGGCCGGACACGCCGCGGAACGCGTCCTCCCCCGCCGGCTCGAACACCGCCGGCGGCTGCGTCGGCGCCGCGTCGGAGAGCGCGGCGTTCAGCCTGCCCTCGCGCCAGGTCAGGACCACCTCGGCGCCCTCGGTCCACCAGCGGCCGAGGACGCCCTCGTACGCCGCGGGGACGGCCTCGCCCGGCACCCACGGCGCCACCGCGACCGGGTCGTGCTCCAGCCAGGTGTCGACCAGGTCGCCGGCGAACGCGCCGGACGCGAACCCCGAGGAGTTGTTGCTGAACGCCGCCGCGCCCACGCCGTCCTTGCGCGACACCGCCACCGCGGCGATGTGGCCGGGCATGCCGCCGGTGTGGCCCACCAGGACGCGGTCGGGCCGCTTGAACAGCATCAGCCCGAGCCCCCACGCCAGCGTCCACGCGTCCTGGTCGGCCATGGCGTGCAGGTGCGTCATCTCCTCGACCGTCGCGGGGTCCAGGACGGCGGGCGCCGGGTCCAGGAGGAACGCGCCCCACGTCGCCAGGTCGGCGGCGCTCGCCCAGAGCTCGGCGGCGGGCGCCACACCGTTGAGGACGAACACCGCCTCCTCGGCGGCGCGATCGGCGTACGGGTGGACGAAGTACCCCTGCGCGAACGGCGCCACCGGCGCGAGCGTCGTGCGGGCAAGCCCGAGCGGGTCGAGGACGCGTGCCTGGAGCGCCTCCTCCCAGGTGCCGCCGGTGAGCCGCGCGACCAGCTCGCCTAGGACGGCGTACGCGAGGTTGGAGTAGTGCCACCGGCGGTTCGGCGGGAGGACCAGCTCGGCCTCGGCGAGGTTGGCGAGCAGGTCCGCGCGGGTCGGCGCGACGAGCGACTCCCACACCTCGCCGACCGGCTCGCGTTGCAGCCCGGACAGGTGCGCGAGCAGGCGGCGGATCGTCGGGTCGCCGTGGCGCGCCTCGGGCAGGTGCACGCCGATCCGGTCGTCGAGGTCGAGCGCGCCCGCGTCGCGCAGCTGCATGACGAGGACCGCGGTGAACGTCTTGGTGATCGAGCCGAGCCGGTACTGCGTGTCGGCGGTGGGGGTCGCGTTCGCGGCGATGTCGGCGAGCCCGGCGGCGCCGTACCAGAGCGTCTCGGGTCCCCGGAACACCACCGCGCTGACGCTCGGGAGCCGCTTCTCGGACTGGCGGGTCTCGACCAGCCGCCGGCAGGCGGCGGCCGCGGTCTCCGCCGTCACAGGCCCTCGATCCGGCCGCCGCCGAGGACGTGCAGGTGCGCGTGGAACACCGTCTGGCCGACGGGCGCCCCGTTGTTGGCGACGAGCCGCCAGCCGTCGCCGATGCCCTCCGCGCGCGCGACCTCCGCGGCCTCCGTGATCAGGTGCGCGGCGAGGACGGGGTCCGCGGCGGCGAGCGCGGCGATGTTCTCGTGGTGCGCCTTCGGGATGACGAGGACGTGGATCGGCGCCTTCGGCGTGATGTCGCGGAACGCGAGCATGGTCTCGCTCTCGCGCACGACGGTGGCGGGGACCTCCCCGGCGACGATTCGGCAGAACAGGCAGTCGGACATGCCGACTTCCTATACCGCCGTGGTGTCGCGCGTCAGGTAGAGGCCGACACCGCCGCCGGCGCCGAGCAGCAGGACGAGCACCAGGCCGATGACGACCAGGGTGCCCGTACCGGTGCCGCCCGGCCCGCTCGGGGCGGGCGGCGCAGTGGTCGTGGGCGGCTCGGTGGTCGGCGTCTCGGACGGCGAGAGCGTGGTCACCGGCACCGGGCTGACCGACGTCCGCGACGGCGTCGGGCTGAACGTCCTCGGCCGCGGCGACCGCGTCCGCGTCGGTGTAGGGGCGGGAGTCGGCGTGGCAGTCCGCGTCGGTGTCGGGGTCGGCGTCGGGCTGGGGGTGTGGCTCGGCGTCGGAGTGGTGCAGAGCGGCCCCACGGCCGGCGGCGTGCACGACGGCGACGCGGACGACGACGACGGTGGGGACGACGACGGGCCGACCGGCACCGTGACTTGTCCAGGAGCGCGGGGCCCGGTCGCGGCATGCGCGACAGCGCCGGTCGCGGCGATCGCCCCGCCGAGGAGCAGCACGCCGGTGACCGACGCCAGGCGGCGCCGTACAGCCATGGAACCCCCACCCGAAGAAGTGACGACGGGAATCGTAGGGCAGCGGTAAACCAACCGCGGCGTCCCGGCGTCGTTGGAGGCATGATCGCGGCCATGACGAGAGACCCGGTGGCTCTCGACACCGCCGCGACGGGCGACGACGCCCTGGTGGAGCTGTACCGCGCGCACTACCGCTCGCTGGTCCGCCTCGCGGCGCTGCTGCTCGACGACGTGGGCACCAGCGAGGAGGTCGTGCAGGACGCGTACATCCGCATGCACGGCGCCTGGCGCCGCATCAAGGACCCCGACAAGGCGCTGCCCTATCTGCGGACCACCGTGGTCAACCTGTCGCGGTCGCGCATGCGGCACCGCCGGGTCGCCGAACGCCACGCGCCCCGCCCGATGCCCGATGCGGCCAGCGCCGAGTACGGCGCCATCACGCTGGCCGAGCGCGACGCCGTCATCGGCGCGTTGCGCGGGCTGCCGCCGAAGCAGCGCGAGGCGCTCGTTCTCAGGTTCTACGGCGACCTCTCCGAGGCCGAGATCGCCGCGACCATGGGCGTCAGCCAGGGTGCCGTGAAGTCCCACCTGCACCGCGGCAAGGCCGCGCTCGCGCGACACCTGGAGCCGATGGCATGAACGCCGACCGTACCGACGAACGGCTCCGCGCCATCCTGCGGATGGAGGCGGACACCGTCGAGTCCTCGCCGACCGGGTGGGACGCGATCCGCTCCGGCGTCGCCGCGCGCCGCCGGCGGGCCTGGTGGCTCGGCGGTCCTGCCCTCGTCGCCGTGGCGTTGACGGTGGGGGCCGTGGTGTTCGTCGTCGACCTCACCGCGTCGCGGCGATCGTTGAATCCGGTGGCCAGCCCCTCGGTCTCGACGTCCCCCCCATCCTCCGCCTCGCCTTCGGCGACGCCGACCGCCGCCGTCCCGGCCGACCCGACGCCGATCGGCGCGATCTGGCCGCTGACCACGAAGGCCGAGGTCGCGGCGTGGCAGGCCGACCGCGCGACGTACCCGTCGCTTGCGACGCCGCGAGGCTCGGCGCTCGGGTTCGCGCGCAACTACCTCGGCATCGCCGACGCGTCGGTCGTCATGCGCAACACCCTCGGCCCGATCCATACGGTCTTCGACGTCACGCGGCCGGTGAACGGCGCCACGGCGGTCGTCACGACGCTGGACGTCGTCGACTTCGGCCAGCCCGCCAGCGGGCCGTGGGTGGTGACCGCGGCGCGCAGCGACGCGATCGCGATCGACCGGCCGGGTGCGGTGTCGTCGCCGTTCGCCGCGCACGGGACGTACCGCGCGGTGGACCCCGCGTTCACCGTGACGCTGCGCGCCGACGGCTCCGGCTCCGCCCCGGTCGACCTGGCGTCCGGCCGGGCCGTGACCGGACCCCCGAACGTGTGGGACTGCACGCTGTCGTTCACGACGGCGGCGCGGACCGGCTCGCTGCTCGTCACCGACCGCAGCCTCGCGGACGGCGGGCTCGCGGCGGCGGCGGCGGTGCCGGTGACGTTCGGCCCGTTCCGGTGACGTTCACCGAACCCGCACATCTCGCGCACGGAACCACCACCTCGCGTTCCTAGACTCGTCCCATGACCGAACGCGTCGTCGCGGTGATCGAGGACGAGGACACCATCGCGTCCGCTGTTGCCGCGCGGCTGCGGGCGGAGGGGTTCCGCGTCGAGGTCGCGGCCGACGGGCCGAGCGGCGTCGCGCTCGTTGCGCAGCTGCGCCCCGACCTCGTCGTCCTCGACGTGATGCTGCCCGGCCTGGACGGCATCGAGGTCTGCCGCGAGATCCAGCGCGAACGCGCTGTGCCCGTGCTGATGCTCACCGCGCGGGACAGCGAGGCGGACCTGCTGCTCGGCCTCGGCGTCGGAGCGGACGACTACATGACCAAGCCGTTCAGCCCGCGCGAGCTGGTCGCGCGGATCGAGGCGATCCTGCGCCGCGTGTCTCGCGCCCCGTCACCGGAGGCCGCCGCGATCCGCGTCGGCACCGTTGTGGTCGAGCCCGCCACCCATCGGGTCCGCGTGGATGGCGACGAGGTGCACCTGACGCCGACCGAGTTCGACCTGCTCGTCCACCTCGGCTCGCGGCCCGGCATCGTGTTCAGCCGGGAGCAGCTGCTGTCGCAGGTCTGGGGGTACGCCGACCCGGCCGGGCTGCGAACGGTCGACGCGCACGTCGCCGCGCTGCGCCGCAAGCTCGGCGCGACGCTGGTCCGCACCGTGCACGGAGTCGGTTACTCGGTCGAGGCCGCGCGGTGAGGCCGCTCGACCGGCTGCCGTCGCTGAAGCTGAAGCTCGGCACGGTCATCTTCTCGGCGGTCGTCGTCGTGCTCGCGGTGCTGTACGTCGGCATCGAGACGGGGATGACGCGGCCGCAGCGCTACGTCGTCGCCCTCGTGCTGGCGATGGTCATGGTGCAGCTGCTCTCGCGCGGCATGACGTCGCCGCTGCGCGAGATGTCGCGCGCTGCCAAGGCGATGGCGCGCGGCGACTACTCGCAGCGCGTCCGCGCCACGTCGCAGGACGAGGTCGGCGACCTGGCCAGGGCGTTCAACACGATGGCGGCCGACCTGGCCGAGGTCGACAGCATGCGCCGCGACCTGGTCGCCAACGTCAGCCACGAGCTGCGGACGCCGATCAGCGCGTTGCAGGCCGTTCTGGAGAACCTCGTCGACGGCGTCACCGAGCCGGACGCGGCGACGCTCGCGTCGATGCTGCGCCAGACCGAACGTCTCGGCCGCCTGGTCGCGCAGCTGCTCGACCTGTCACGGCTCGAGTCGGGCGCGGTGCCGCTGGAGGTCACGACGTTCGCGGCGAGGCCGTTCCTCGAAGCCGCGTCGGCCGAGACCGCGGCGTCGCGGCGTCAGGTCAGCGGCTCCGCGGTGCCGGTCACGGTGTCCGTCGAGCCGGCCGGGCTCGCGCTGACCGGCGACCTGGAACGCGTCCACCAGGTCGTCGTGAACCTCGTCGACAACGCGCTGCGCCACTCCCCCGCCTCGGGAGCGGTGGCCGTCCGGGCCTCCGCGGCCGCGGGCGGCGGGGCGCGGATCGAGGTCAGCGACGACGGCCCCGGCATCCCTGCCGAGGAGGCCGGCCGGGTCTTCGAACGGTTCCACCGGCTCGACACCGCGCGGTCCGCGAGCGGCGGCGGCAGCGGCCTCGGCCTCGCCATCGCGCGCTGGATCGTCGAGCTGCACGGCGGCGCGATCCGCGCCGAGCCGAACGTCCCGACCGGCTGCCGCATGGTGGTCGACCTCCCGAAGGTGGCGCCATGACGACGTCGACGCCCGACCCGTTCGCCGTCCCCGCGCCGTTCGCGGCCGCCCGTCCCAGCCGCGAGCGCGTGCCGTACCCGGCGCCGCCGGCGTGGCTGCCGCTCGCCGCGCTCGGGGCGGGATGCGTTGCGGCCGTGGCGATCCCGGGCCAGCGCGCCGGGCTCGGCACGGTCCTCGCCGTGGGCGCGGTCGGGGCCGCGCTGCTGCCTGCCGTGCGCCGTTCGCTGACACGGTCCGACGTGCTGCTCGCCGCGCTGCTGGTGGCGTTGCTCGGCATGTTCCTCGTCCGCGACGCCGACTGGCTGCTGGCGCTCGACCTGGTCGCGGTCGCCGCGCTCGGCACCTGGGTGCTCGCCGGCGCGCGGACCTGGGCGGCACTCGTGACCGCGGGCGTGACGGTCTGGGCGCGGCTGGCTCCGGCGGTCCCGTACGTCCTCCGGCCGCTCGTCCGGTCACGCCGTACGGTCGCGGCGCGGTGGCGTCCGGCGCTGCGCGGCGGCGTGCTCGCGGTCGCGCTGGTGGTGGTGTTCGGCGGGTTGTTCGCCAGCGCCGACGCGGCGTTCGCGTCGCTGGCCGCGCGCCTGCTGCCGTCGTTCCACCTCGACCTGCTGCCGTTCCGCGTGGTCGTCGGGATGTTCGCGGCGGCGCTGGTCGGGGCCGGGATGCTGACCCGGCTGCGACCGCTCGCCCCGCCCGCCCTGCCCGCACCGGCACCGCGCGCCCGGGCCGAGTGGGCGGTGCCGGTGTTGGCGCTGGACGTGCTGTTCGCGGCGTTCGTCGCGGTGCAGCTGGCGGTGCTGTTCGGCGGACACGCGCACGTGCTGCGGACCAGCGGTCTCACGTACGCGCAGTACGCGCGGCAGGGGTTCTTCCAGCTCATGGCCGTGGCCGTGCTGACACTCGGCGTCGTGGCGTTCGTCACGGGCCGGGTCCGCCTCGACGCGGCGCGCGACCGGCTGCTCGCGCGGGCGTCGCTCGGGACGCTGCTGCTGCTCGTGCTCGTCGTCCTCGCGTCCGCGTGGCGGCGGCTGGCGCTGTACGAGTCGGCGTACGGCCTGACCCGGCTCCGTCTCTTCGTGCACGCCGTCATCGCGGGCATCGCGCTGGTCGTGCTCTGCGTCATGGCGGCGGGCGTGGTCTGGCGGGCCGCGTGGCTGCCGCGCGCGTGCGTCGCGGCCGGCGCGGTGACGTTGCTCGGCCTGAACGTCGCCAACCCCGACCTGCTCATCGCCCGCCGGGCCGTCGCGACGTTCCGCGCGGGCGGCGAGATCGACGCGTACTACCTCGACGGGCTCGGCGCCGACGCGGCGCCCGCGCTGCGTTCGCTGGACCTTCCGACGTGCGCCCGCGTCGCGCGGAGCGAGTCGTTCCTCGGCTGGAACCTCGCCAGGTCCCGCGCCCGCTCGGCCTGCCGCTAGCGCCAGCGTTCGGTCTGCGCGAGGAGCAGTGCGGCGGCCGCGACGCCGGCCGTCGAGGTGCGGAGAACGCTGCGCCCCAGGCGGTACGGCGCCGTCCCGAACGCCGCCAGCTCGTCGTCGGTGATGCCGCCCTCGGGCCCGACGACGACCACGATCTCGCCGCTGTCCGGTACCTCGGCGCCGGCGAGCGGGCGCTCCGCCGCCTCGTGCAGGACGACGGCGAGCGACGCGGCACGGAGGCGTTCGGCGACCTGCTCGGTGTCGTGCAGCTCGGCGACGGGGGGCAGCCAGGCGCGGCGCGACTGCTTCGCGGCGGAACGCGCGGTGGCGGTCCAGCGGGCGCGTGCCTTCTCGCCGCGCGCGCCCTCCCAGCGCACGACGCAGCGGGCCGCCGCCCACGGCACGAACTCGTCGACGCCGACCTCGGTCATCGCCTCGACGGCATCCTCGGCGCGGTCGCCCTTCGCCAGCGCCTGGACGACGACGAGGCGCGGCTCGGGGGCGGGCTCGTCGCGGCGTGCGGTGACGCGGAGGGTGACGGTGCCGTCGGCGACGCGGTCGGCGACGCACTCGGCGACCCGGCCGTTGCCGTCGCCGACGTCGACGCGTTCGCCCGGCTGGATGCGCCGGACCGTCGCGGCGTGCCTGCCCTCGTCGCCGTCGAGGGTGATGACGTCGCCGTCGACGGAGCCCGCGAGGAACAGCGGCGCGGTCACGACTCCTCGGTGATCGCGTCGCGCAGCGCGAGGAGGATCTCGACCTCGACGTTGTCCGCCGCGGGGTCGTGGCAGACCTCGACCCGCGGCGTGACGTGGTCGAGCCCGTGCCAGCGGGCGGCGAGGTCGCCGGTGAGAACGAAGTGCACGCCCGCGTCGTCCAGCCCGCGCAGCGCCGCCGACGGCCGGAACGCCGTCACGTGCGCACCGCCGTGTCGAACTCCGCCAGGCCGCGTGCATCCTCGCCGGCGCGTGCCATCCGCTCGGCCGGCGTCAGCCGCCGTAGCCCTCGCATGGCGTTCCGGTCGATGCGGGCCACAGAGGGCTGCGGCACGCCCGCCTTCGCGACGAGCGCACGTTGCGTGAGGCCCGCGCGCCTGCGGGCGTGGCGGAGGAGGCGGGCGGCTTCGTTCATGCCGCCATGATTTCAGAGCGGGTCAACGACCGCCGAGGACGTCGCGGAGGCGGCCGAACAGCCCGCCGTTCGGCGCCTGGCCGTCGGGGTGCTCCTCGTCGCGCACCTTCGCGAGGTCGCGGAGGAGGCGTTCCTGCTCGGGGTCGAGATGGGTGGGCGTCCGGACCTCGACGTGCACGTGCAGGTCGCCGCGCCCGATGCCGCGCAGGTGCGGCACGCCGCGCGCGCGCAGCGTGAGGACCGAGCCCGGCTGCGTGCCCGGGCGGATGTCCAGCGTCTCGTCGCCGTCGAGGGTGGTCAGCGTCAACGCCGTCCCGAGCGCCGCCGCCGTCATCGGCAACGACACCTTGCAGTGCAGATCGTCGCCGTCGCGTTCAAATACGTCGTGGTCACGTTCGGCGACCTCGACGTAGAGGTCGCCGTTCGGGCCGCCGCCGGGACCCGTCTCGCCCTCGCCGGTCAGCCGGATGCGCATGCCGTGCTCCACGCCGGCGGGGATCTTGACGGTCAGGGTCCTGCGCTTCGCGGTCCGGCCCTCACCACCGCAGGTCACGCACGGGTCGGTGATGACCGTGCCGACGCCGCCGCAGCGCGGGCAGGGCCGCGACGTCATGACCTGGCCGAGGAAGCTGCGCGCGACCTGGTTGACCTCGCCGCGCCCCTGGCAGGTACCGCAGCGCTGCGGCTGGGTGCCGTTGGCGGTCCCCGCGCCCGCGCACTCGGTGCAGATGACGGCGGTGTCGAACGACACCTCGCGAGTCGCCCCGAACGCCGTCTCCTTGAGGTCGAGCGTGACCCGCACCATCGTGTCGGCGCCCCTGCGCGACCGCCCCCGCGGGCCGCGTGAGCCCATCCCCATGCCGCCGCCGAAGAACGCCTCGAAGATGTCGCCGAACGAGCCGAAGCCGCCCATCTGGTCCCCGCCCGCGTCGTAGCGCTGGCGCTTCTCGGGGTCGGAGAGGATCTCGTACGCGGCGGTGATCTCCTTGAACCGCTCCTGCGTCGCGGGGTCCGGGTTGACGTCGGGGTGCAGGTCGCGCGCGAGCTTGCGGTACGCCTTCTTCAGCTCATCCGCACTCGCGTCACGCGCTACGCCGAGGATGGCGTAGAGGTCGGTCGTCGCCATCTACGAGCCCAGCAGGTCGCCGACGTAGCGCGCGACGGCGCGGACCGCGGACATGCTGCTCGGGTAGTCCATCCGGGTCGGTCCGACGACGCCGAGCGACGCGAGCGAGCCGCCGGCCGGGCCGTACCCGATCGACACGACCGACGTCGACCGCAGCCCCTCCACCGCGTTCTCGTCGCCGATGCGGACGCGGACCGTCGTCGGGTCGTTGGCCTCGCCGAGCAGCTTGAGCAGGACGACCTGCTCCTCCAACGCCTCCAGCACCGGCCGGATCGTCGGGAAGTCCAGGGCGTGCGTCGTGAGGTTGGCGGTGCCGGCGAGGGCGACCCGCTCCTCGGCGCGTTCAACCAGCGTCTCCAACACCACCGTCATCAACGAGGTCATCACCGGCCGTAGCTCCGGCCGGGTCCCGCGCGGCAGGTCGGTGAGCGCGGTCGCGGCCTCGTCCAGGGAGCGTTCGACCAGGGCGGTGTTGAGCAGGCCGCGCAGGTCGTCGATCTGGCCGTCGACCAGCGCGACCGGCAGCTCGACGACGCGCTGCTCGACGCGCCCTGTGTCGGTGATGAGGACGACCAGCAGGCGGGTCTGGGTGAGCTGCACCAGCTCGACGTGCCGGACCGTGGAACGCGACAGCGACGGGTACTGCACGACGGCGACCTGGCGCGTCAGGGTCGCGAGCAGCTTGACCGAACGGGTCACGACGTCGTCCAGGTCGACCGCGCCCGCGAGGAACGACTCGATCGCGCGCCGCTCCGCTGCCGACAGCGGCTTGACCGCGGACAGCCGGTCCACGAACAGCCGGTACCCCTTGTCGGTCGGGACCCGCCCCGCGGACGTGTGCGGCTGGGCGATGTACCCCTCGTCCTCCAGCGTCGCCATGTCGTTGCGCACCGTCGCCGGCGAGACGCCGAGGTTGTGCCGCTCGACGATGTGCCTGCTGCCGACGGGCTCGCTGGTGCGCACGAAGTCCTCGACGACGGCCCGCAGCACCTCGAGCTTGCGGTCGTCCAGCACTGCGGTCACCTCCCTGGCACTCCCGACGTTCGAGTGCCAAGTGTACGGGCTGGTCAGGCGATCAGCCGCAGGATGACGGCATCCGCGAGCAGCCGGGCGCGGTCGGTGAGCAGCAGCGTGCCGTTCGCCAGCGCCTCCTGGTCGAGCAGCCCGTCGGCGGCGAGCACCGCGGCGGCGGCGTGGCCTGCCGCGTCGAGGTCGGTCGCGGGGTGGCCGCCGGCGAGGCGGACGCCGAGGAGGAGGCGTTCGACCCGCCTCGCCTCCTCGTCCAAGGTCTCCCTGGCCTCGGCCGGCGAGCGGCCGGCGGCGAGAGCGGCGGCGTGGTCGCGCGGGAGGCGGGCGTTCCACCAGCGGGTACCGCCGACGTGGCTGTGCGCGCCCGGCCCGACGCCCCACCAGTCGCCGCCGCGCCAGTAGAGCTCGTTGTGGCGGCAGCGGTGCGCGTCGCCGCGCGCCCAGTTGCTGATCTCGTACCAGCCGAACCCGTTGGCGCGCAGGGCCTCGTCGGCGATCTCGTACCTGTCGGCGTGCACGTCGTCGTCGGTCATGGGCAGCTCGCCGCGCTGCACCTGCGCGGCCAGCCGGGTGCCCGGCTCGACGATAAGCGAGTACGCGCTGACGTGGTCGGGCCCCGCCGCGAGCGCCGCGTCGAGAGTCGCGCGCCAGTCGTCGTCGGTCTCCCCCGGCGTGCCGTAGATCAGGTCGAGGCTGACGTCGCCGAAGCCCGCGGCGCGCGCCTCGGCGACACAGGCTGTCGCGCGGCCTGGGGTGTGGCGGCGTTCCAGTGTCGCGAGGACGTGCGGCGACGCGCTCTGCATGCCGAGGCTGAGCCGGGTGAACCCGCTCTCCCGCAACGCATCCAGCACCGCCGGCGACAGGGTCTCGGGGTTGGCCTCGGTCGTGACCTCGGCGCCGGGCGCGAGGCCGATCTCGTTCCCGATCGCGGCGAGGATGCGGGCGAGGTCGGCGGGCGGCAGCAGCGTCGGCGTGCCGCCGCCGAAGAACACCGTGCCGGCCGGCGGCGGGCTCTGGAGCACCCGCGCAGCGAGCCGGATCTCGGCGATCGCGGCGTCCGCGTACGACGCGGCGGCGCCGGTGTCGTCGACGTAGGTGTTGAAGTCGCAGTAGCCGCAGCGGTGCGCGCAGTACGGGATGTGGACGTAGACCCCGAAGCCGTTGCGCCCCAGCGACTCCAGCGCCTCGGGCGGCAGCGAGCCGTCCGGCGGCGCCGGGTCGCCTGGCGGCGGGGTGGACGGCACTAGGCGTCGAATCCGCTGCGGCGGCGCAGCAGGTTCCGGCGGGCGGCGGCGTCGCCGGGGGCGTCGCGTTCCGCGAGACGGTCGGCGATGGCGAGCCGGTGCCCGGGCTCCTTGTTGCCGCCGTACTTGAACTTCGCGCGGACCGACTCGACGGTGAGGACGAGGCCGCGGATCTGCGGCAGGCGACGGGCGTAGTGGTCGAGCGCGGGGTCGAGCGGCGCGTACCCGCCCTCGGGCTGGTGGTGCCCGAGCTGCTCCCTCAGGATCGCGACCGTGGCGTCGGCCTCGTCGACGACCTCCGCGCCGCAGGTGAGCTGGACGGTGGCGTAGTAGCTGGTCGCGATGCCGAGCTCCGGCGGGCTGCCGGGCGCCGCGCCCCAGGTGGACGGGACGTACGCCCAGTCGCCGATCACCGTCAGCAGGACGACGGGGCTCTCCTCGATCGCGGCCCAGACGGGATTCGGCCGCGCGAGATGCAGGCGGACCGTGGTCGCCCCGTCGTACCGGAAGTGCGTAGGCACCACGACCGGAACGTCGCGGCCGCGGCCGGACGCGATGAGCTGGCCGAAGTCGTTGCGGGCCAGCCACTCCCGCCACTCGGTGTCGTCCAGCGCGGCGTCCCACGGGTGCACGAGCATGGCACGAGGCTAACCGGGTGCGACCTCCCCGACCGCCGCGGTGTCGTCGGGGCCTGGGCGCGGCTGCGGCGACAGCGGGTGATCAGGTCTGGTTGGTCTGGAGGGCCGCGATGAACGCCTCCTGCGGGACCTCGACCCGGCCGATGGTCTTCATGCGCTTCTTGCCCTCCTTCTGCTTCTCCAGCAGCTTGCGCTTGCGGGTGATGTCACCGCCGTAGCACTTGGCGAGGACGTCCTTGCGGATGGCACGGATGTTCTCGCGGGCGATGACGCGGGAGCCGATCGCGGCCTGGATCGGGACCTCGAACTGCTGGCGCGGGATCAGTTCGCGCAGCTTCGTCGTCATGGCGACGCCGTACCCGTACGCCTTCTCCTTGTGCACGATCGCGCTGAACGCGTCGACGGCCTCGCCCTGCAGCAGGATGTCGACCTTGACCAGGTCGGACGCCTGCTCGCCGGCGGGCTCGTAGTCGAGGCTGGCGTAGCCGCGGGTCCGGCTCTTCAGCGCGTCGAAGAAGTCGAAGATGATCTCGGCGAGCGGCAGCGTGTACCGCAACTCGACCCGGCTCTCGGACAGGTACTCCATCCCGAGCAGCGTGCCGCGGCGGGACTGGCAGAGCTCCATGATCGTGCCGACGAAGTCGCTGGGCGCCAGCACCATCGCGCGGACGACCGGCTCGTAGATCTCGGCGACCTTGCCGGTCGGCATCTCGCTCGGATTCGTGACGGTCAGCTCGTCGGCGTTCTCCATGACGACGCGGTAGACGACGTTCGGCGCGGTGGAGATGAGGCTCAGGCCGAACTCCCGCTCCAGCCGTTCGCGGACGATCTCCATGTGCAGCAGGCCGAGGAAGCCGCAGCGGAAGCCGAAGCCGAGCGCGAC